>NZ_JBEYWW010000042.1:0-72857 GCF_040644635.1 Microbispora sp. NPDC046933
TGACGTTGTCGCCGGGGGTCCCGATCGTCCGTACCGACGCCCGTGACCGTGAGTCGGTCAAGAGCACCCTGATCACGCTCGTCGAACACGCCCTGGCGTCCCACGTGGGCGCGGCCCGGTGAGGACCGGGAACGGACAGCACCGGCGATCCGCGCCACGGCGGCACGGGCGTGAAGGGCGCGCGGGCGGATAGTCTGGGGAGACTGATGGTTCACCGACCCGTCCACTCGCTTCGAGGCTGGCCAAACACGTGTTCGAGACGCTTTCCGACCGGCTGACTTCGGTCTTCTCCTCCCTTCGGTCCAAAGGCAGGCTTTCCGACGCCGACATCGACGCGACCTGCCGCGAGATCCGCATCGCGCTGCTCGAGGCGGACGTCGCGCTGCCGGTCGTGAAGGACTTCGTGGCCCGGGTCAAGGAGCGGGCCCGCGGCGCCGAGGTCTCCCAGGCGCTCAACCCCGCGCAGCAGGTCGTGAAGATCGTCAACGACGAGCTCATCGAGGTGCTGGGCGGCGAGACGCGGCGGCTGCGCTACGCCAAGAACCCGCCGACCGTGATCATGCTGGCCGGCCTCCAGGGCTCCGGTAAGACGACCCTGGCCGGCAAGCTCGCCAAGTGGCTGCGCGAGCAGGGGCACGCCCCGCTGCTCGTGGCCTGCGACCTGCAACGGCCCAACGCGGTGCAGCAGCTCACCGTCGTGGCCGAGCGGGCCGGGGTGGCGGTGTACGCCCCCGAGCCGGGCAACGGCGTGGGCGACCCCGTGGCGGTGGCCCGGCAGTCGGTGGACCACGCGCGCCGCCAGCAGCACGACGTGGTCATCGTCGACACCGCCGGCCGCCTCGGCATCGACCAGGAGCTGATGAAGCAGGCCGCCGACATCCGCGACGCGGTCACCCCCGACGAGGTCCTGTTCGTGCTCGACGCCATGATCGGCCAGGACGCGGTCAGCACGGCCCGCGCGTTCATGGACGGCGTCGGCTTCGACGGTGTGGTCCTGACCAAGCTCGACGGCGACGCCCGAGGCGGCGCCGCCCTGTCGGTGCGGCACGTCACCGGCCGGCCGATCATGTTCGCCAGCACCGGCGAGAAGCTCGAGGACTTCGACGCCTTCCACCCCGACCGCATGGCGGGCCGGATCCTCGACATGGGTGACATCCTCACCCTGATCGAGCAGGCGCAGAAGACGTTCGACGAGCAGGAGGCCGCCAAGATGGCGGGCAAGCTCGTCTCCGGGGACGGCTTCACGCTGGAGGACTTCCTCGAGCAGATGATGATGGTGCGCCGCATGGGGCCCATCAAGAACCTGCTCGGCATGATGCCGGGCATGGGGCAGATGCGCGAGCAGCTCAACCAGGTCGACGACCGCGACCTGGACCGCATCGCGGCGATCATCCGCTCCATGACGCCCGGCGAGCGCCAGGACCCGAAGATCATCAACGGCTCGCGCCGGGCGCGCATCGCCATGGGGTCGGGCGTCACGGTCACCGAGGTGAACAACCTGGTGGTCCGCTTCTTCGAGGCACAGAAGATGATGAAGCGGATGACCCAGGGCATGGGCATCCCGGGCATGCCCGGCGGGCGCAAGCAGAAGGCGCAGAAGCCCAAGAAGGGCCGCCGTGTCAGCGGCGACCCGCGCAAGGCCGCGCTCGGCAAGGCCGGCGCGAACGCGTCGTCGTCGGACGCCCCGAAGCTGCCCAAGGGCCTGCTCGGCAACGTCGGCGGCGGTCAGCTGCCCCCCGGCCTGGAACTGCCGCCCGGCTTCGACCCGTCGAAGCTGAAGCTGCCCGGCCAGAACTGACGGCCCCGGCCGCCCGCCCGCCGGTTCTCGGCGGGCGGCTGGGTCAAAGGCTCGCCCTGCTTGTCAAAGGCTCGCGCCTGTTGTCAGAGGCTCGCGCGGCGTTGTCAGAGGCTCGCGCGGCGTTGTCAGAGGCTCGCGCCTGGGGCCATCGGCCTGGTGTCGATCCTGCCGTCGTCGCACACCGTCGCGGCGAACGGGACCTCCAGGTGCGCCACCTCGTCCGGCGGAATGATCATCAGCCGGGCCGAGGCGGGGCACCGGGTCTCGGGCCCGCTCGGCACCACCGTCCAGTGAAGCCGGGCGTGCGCGCTCGCGCCCGGGCGCAGCGTGACCCGATGCGGGGTGACGCTCTCGCGGCGGGTCCGCGTACGCAGCACGTCGCCGCGCCCGTCGATGAGGACGAGCCCGACGAAGCCGTACACCCAGCAGGTCTTCGCCGAGGTGTTGGCCAGCACGAGCGGCGCGTAGCGGTTGCCCGCCGCCGCGTCCTGCCGTCCCACGCGGGCCCGCAATCCCGTCGTACGGCACCGCTCGGGGGCGGCGCCCGTGCTTCGTGTGGCCGGGGTTCGTGCCGCGGCGCCGTACCGGACGGACGCCGTGCCCGCGGCGGTGGCCCGCCCCGTGTCCCCGGCGGCGCGCGGGGTCGTCGTCATGTTCGGGGCCGTCGTCATGTTCGGGGTCGTCGTTGTGGCGGAGGTCGTCGCCGGGGCCGCGGCGGCCGCGGAGGGCGGGGCGCTCGCGCCGCAGCCGGCGGCCAGCAGGGCGAGGGCCGCCGCTCCGGCCGTAAGGGTCCTGTTCGTCAGTCGCATAACCTTTGGACGGCCTACCCGCCCGATCAGTTCGCATGCCCGTTCCGGAGCCCTGGGCGTATCGGTGCCGAAATCAGGACGACGGCGGAACCGTCCTTTGCGGAGCATGGGGAATCATCTGGCAGAATGTCAGGCTGGAACATCGTGGCCAGGCGGGTGCCCTCTCACCCCCGCCGGTCGCGCCTGTCCCTCGGGCGGGCTCCCGTCGTGCCCCACTCGATGAGACACCGCTCACCCACGCTCTAATGCAGGAGAGACCACACCCGTGGCAGTCAAGATCAAGCTCAAGCGGCTCGGAATGATCCGCAACCCGCAGTACCGCATCGTCGTCGCCGACGCCCGGAGCAAGCGGGACGGCCGTGCCATCGAGGAGATCGGCCTGTACCACCCGAAGGAGAACCCCTCGCGCATCGAGGTGAACTCCGAGCGGGTGCAGTACTGGCTGGGCGTCGGCGCGCAGCCGACCGACCCGGTCCTGAAGATCTTCAAGCTGACCGGCGACTGGCAGAAGTTCAAGGGCGAGCCCGCCCCCGCCACGCCGCTCCAGGTCGCCGAGCCCAAGCCCGACCGGCACGCGGCGTACGAGGCCGCCGCCAAGGAGTCGCTGTCGGGTGACACCGGCGCCGCCGCCACCACGCCGAAGAAGGCCAAGAAGCCCGTGAAGGCCGAAGAGACCGCCGAGGCCCCGGCCGCGGAGGAGAAGCCGGAAGGCGAGGCCTGAGGTGCTCGAGGAGGCCCTCGAGCACCTGGTCAAGGGCATCGTCGAGCATCCGGACGACGTCCGGGTCCGCGCGCGGCGCATTCGCACCGGGCGTGTTCTCGAGGTCCGGGTCCACCCCGACGACCTCGGCAAGGTCATCGGCCGCGGCGGCCGTACGGCCAAGGCGTTGCGCACCGTCGTCAACGCGTTGTCGAACGGCAAGTACGTGCGGATCGACCTGGTCGACCTGGAAGAGGCGCGCTGAGCCGAACGACGCGTCCGGGGGACCCCGCACCGGGGTCCCCCGGCGTGTTTTCCGGCCTCGGACGGTCTCTTCCGGGTGGTTCATGTGACAGGCCGGTCCGGGCGGTGGCGTTCGGACCGTCGTGTAGAAGCCGCGTTGGAGCGGTAGCGGAGGTAGGCGACAAGTGCAGCTAGTCGTGGGCAGGATCGGCCGCCCGCACGGCGTGCGGGGCGAGGTCACGGTCGAGGTGCGCACCGACGAGCCCGATCTGCGCTTCGCTCCGGGAGCGACGCTGGCCACCGACCCGGCGCCCGCCGGTCCGCTGACAGTCGAGCGGGCCCGGTGGCACAAGGGGATCCTGCTGCTGACCCTGGCCGGAGTGGAGGGCAGGGACGCCGCGGAGGCGCTGCGCGGCACGCTGCTCGTCGTGGACTCCGCGGACCTGCCCCCGATCGAGGACCCCGACGAGTTCCACGACCACGAACTGATCGGCCTGACGGTGGTCACCACCGAGGGGGAGCGGGTCGGCGAGGTCAGCGACGTCCTCCACCACGGACAGGACCTGCTCGTGGTGACCCGTCCCTCCCGTGACGAGGCGTACGTCCCGTTCGTCAAGGCGCTCGTGCCCGAGGTCGACCTTGGCAAGGGGATCCTCGTCGTCGACGCCCCGCCCGGGCTGCTCGACGCCGCAGAGGCGGAGTAGGGGCCGCAGATGCGCGTCGACATCATCTCGATCTTCCCGGAGTACTTCGCCCCGCTCGACGTCTCTCTCATGGGCAAGGCCCGCGAGCGCGGCATCCTCGACATCCACCTCCACCAGCTCCGCGACTGGACGCACGACGTCCACAAGACCGTGGACGACACGCCGTACGGCGGGGGCCCCGGCATGGTGATGAAGCCGGAGGTCTGGGGCGAGGCCGTCGACGCCGTGATCGAGCAGGGACGCGCCGCGTCCGGGGAGGACGCGCTGCCCCGGCTGATCGTCCCCACGCCGAGCGGCCGGCCGTTCACCCAGGAAGTGGCGCTGGAGTACGCCGAGGAGCCCTGGCTGCTGTTCGCCCCGGCGCGGTACGAGGGCATCGACTCCCGCGTCGTCGCCGAGTACGGCGAGCGTCTGCGCGCCGACGAGGTGAGCATCGGCGACTACGTCTTAGCCGGGGGAGAGGCGGCCGTCCTGGTGATGGTCGAGGCCGTGGGCAGGCTGCTGCCGGGGGTCCTCGGCAACGCGCGCTCCGTCGCCGACGACTCCTTCGCGCCCGGGGCCATGGCCAACCTGCTGGAGGGCCCCGTCTACACCAAGCCGCCGGTGTGGCGGGGGCACGAGGTGCCGGAGGTCCTGCTGTCGGGCCATCACGGCAGGATCGCCCGCTGGCGGCGCGACGAGGCGCTGCGCCGTACGCTCGACCGGAGGCCGGAACTGGTCGCCCGGTTCGACCGGGACGGCCTCGACAAGCACGACCGGCGCGTCATCGAGGAGTTCGAGGAACGTCTCGAGGAGCGCCGTGCCGCCGCCGCGTCTCACACCGGGCTTCCCCCTGGGGTTCGCACCGGGTTTCGCACCGGGTTTCGCGATGGGCCGGAAGATGTGGCAGACTGAATCGCTGCTGCCTACTTCGGCATGGCCGGGTGCGCCCGGCCTGGACGTGGCAGACAAGACGTATCAAGCCAAGCGCGCGTGTCCCCCTCGTCGCCGAGCCTCCGGGCCGGCCGGGTGGACCTCCGCGTGCCCATGTCAATGAGGAACCGCCGCCATGCACACGCAGATCCAGGAGATCGAGAAGGCTGCCCTTCGCAGCGACGTACCGGCCTTCCGCCCGGGTGACACGCTGGAGGTCCACGTCCGCGTCGTCGAGGGCAACCGGTCCCGCATCCAGGTGTTCAAGGGCTTCGTCCTGCGCCGCCAGGGCGGTGGCATCCGTGAGACGTTCACGGTCCGCAAGGTCAGCTACGGCGTCGGCGTCGAGCGCACCTTCCCGGTTCACAGCCCCGTGATTGAGAAGATCAACGTCGTGACCCGCGGCGACGTCCGCCGGGCCAAGCTGTACTACATGCGTGACCTGCGCGGAAAGGCCGCCCGCATCCGCGAGAAGCGCGAGGCGCAGCCGGCCGCCAAGTAAGGCTTTGGGGATCGTGGTCCGTGCCTCAGGCGCGGGCCACTTTCTTTTTGCCGGTGATGCGGTGTCCCCGGCGCTCGCCGTCGTGGACATCATCTAGGCTCAGCAGCGATGGCTAGCGAGGGACAGGGGCCGGGCACGCGCCGCCCTGCCGAGGACGGGGTGGACGTGGTCGCCGAAGACGTCAAGCAGAACGCCGAGGACGGGAAGAAGAAAGGCTCGTTCTGGCGGGAGTTGCCCGTCCTGATCGTGGTCGCCCTCGCTCTGGCCCTGCTGATCAAGTCTTTCGTGGTCCAGGCGTTCTACATCCCGTCCGAGTCGATGGAGGACACCCTCCTCATCAACGACCGGGTGCTGGTGAACAAGCTGGTCTACCACGTACGCGACATCGAGCGCGGCGACATCGTCGTGTTCTCCGGGGTGGACTCCTGGGATCCCGAGGTGAAGCTCGAGGAGCCGTCCAACCCCATCGCGGCCGGGCTGCGCTGGCTCGGCACCGCGTTCGGGGTCGTGCCGGGGGAGAAGGACTACATCAAGCGCGTCATCGGCGTGCCGGGTGACAAGGTCAAGTGCTGCGACGAGCAGGGCCGGGTCACGGTGAACGGCGTGCCGCTGGACGAGAAGTCGTATCTGTACCCGGGGAACGCGCCGTCGGACCGGCCGTTCGAGGTCACCGTCCCGCCGGACCGCCTGTGGGTGATGGGCGATCATCGCTCGGTGTCCTGGGACTCCCGCCTGCACATGGGCGACCCGGGCGGCGGCACCATTCCCGCCGACAAGGTGATCGGTCGCGCGTTCGTCATCGTCTGGCCGTTCAACCGGGCCAAGATCCTGCCGATTCCGGAGACGTTCGCGCAGCCGGCGCTCCAGGCGGCCCTGGGGGCGGCGCCGTTCGTCGCGGGCTTCGCGGGGGCCGTGCCACTGGTGGCCCTGCGCCGGCGGCTGGTGAGGCGTAGGACGTGACGGGGGACGCGACGGGGGACGTGACGGGGCCGGAGGAGAGAGCCGTGGGAGAGGCCGACGAGAGTCGGTTAGGCGCCGCCGGGCCGGTCGGGTCCGCGGAAGGCGTTCCCGAGGACCCGGTGGAGCCGGCCGCGGAGACCGCGGGCGAGGGCGAGCGGAGCACCCGCGGAAAGACGGGCGGGCCCGCGAAGAAGAAGGGCTCCGGCCTTCTGGAGACCCTCATGTACACGCTCGGCGGGGTCGTCGTCGCCCTGCTGGTCCACACCTTCCTGCTGCAGTCGTTCTACATCCCGTCGGAGTCGATGCAGAACACGCTCCTGGTCAACGACTACGTGGTGGTCAACAAGCTCGCGTACAAGCTCGGGCCGGTGGAGCGCGGCGACATCGTGGTCTTCAAGGGCTGGGACGGCGAGGACACGATCAAGCGGGTGATCGGCGTCGGCGGCGACCACGTCAAGTGCTGCGACGCCAAGCAGCGCATCACCGTGAACGGGACGCCGCTGGACGAGGAGGGCAAGTACCTCTACCCGGGGGCCAAGCCCTCCGACCGTGAGTTCGACGTGAAGGTCCCCAAGGGGCGCCTGTGGCTGATGGGCGATCACCGGAACAACTCGGCGGACTCGCGCTTCTACACGGACGACGGGCACCAGGGCACGATCTCCGAGGACGACGTCACCGGGCGGGCGTTCCTGCGCTACTGGCCGCTGAACCGGATCTCGTTCCTCTCCCGGCCCGGCACTTTCTCCGTCGTACGCTGATCTCACCTGCGGCTTTGCCGTCGGTGGTGGTTCCGGCCGTATCGCCGGTCCCGAATGGGGCGTAATCTGCTTGTCGTCATGACAGCTGCCTATCGCCCGCGCCCGAGTGTCGTACGACGGGACTCCGGGCTCTACGGCTACGAGCGGGCCCTGGCCCGCCGGGGGTTCACGCCGGTCGCCGGGGTGGACGAGGCCGGGCGCGGAGCCTGCGCCGGGCCGCTGGTCGTCGCCGCGGTCGTGCTGGGGCGGGAGATCGACGGGCTGAGCGACTCCAAGCTCCTGACCGAGGCCGTACGCGAGCGCCTCTACGAGCGGATCACGGCGACCGCCCGGGCCGTGAGCGTGGTCGTGATCCCTCCCGAGGAGATCGACTCGCGCGGCCTGCACAAGTGCAACGTCGCGGGGATGCGGCGGGCCGTCGCCGGGCTGGGGCTCGTCCCCGGTTACATCCTCGTGGACGGCTTCCCGGTGGCCGGGCTGCCCGCGCCGTCGCTGGCCGTGTGGAAGGGCGACCAGGTCGCCGCGTGCGTTGCGGCGGCCTCGATCGTGGCGAAGGTGACGAGGGACCGGCTGATGCACGGCCTCGACGAGGTCTACCCGCAGTACGGCTTCGCCCTGCACAAGGGCTACGTGACCCCCGGCCACCGGCGGGCCCTGGCCCGGCACGGGCCCAGCCCCCACCATCGGTTCTCGTTCGTGACGGTGGCCAGGGTGACTCGTGGGACAAGGATCCCGGCCGGGGGCCTGTGGACGGGGCAGGATGAGGACATGCGCGAGAATGAGGTCGGGACCGGTGTCGCCTGAACGGGTCGGCCTCGACAGTGGGATCCCGACGGGGAGTGGAAGAGGAGGACCGGGATGAGCGCGGAAGATCTCGAAAAGTACGAGACCGAGATGGAGCTGCAGCTCTACCGGGAGTACCGCGACGTGGTCGGCCTGTTCACCTACGTGGTCGAGACCGAGCGGCGCTTCTATCTCACCAACTCCGTCGACCTCGACGTCCGCACCGCCGAGAACGGCGATGTCTTCTTCGACGTGAAGATGCAGGACGCCTGGGTCTGGGACATGTACCGCCCGGCGCGTTTCGTGAAGAACGTGCGGGTTGTGACCTTCAAGGACGTCAACATCGAGGAACTGGCCAAGCCCGACCTCGAGATGCCCAAGGAGGGCTTCTCGAGCTGATCGTGCGCCGCCTGTCCCCAGAACGGCGTTCGGCCACTCGGCGCACGCCTTCGGGGCGCATCGTCGTGGCATGCGTCTTGTCGCGTACGTGCTCGTACTGGTCCTGCTGACCGTCGCCCTCACCCGGCCATCCGGCGCCGTCCGGCCTGTGGCCGCCGCAGGCTCCATGGGGCCGCTCGTCACAACGGCGAGGGCGCCGGGAGCTTTCGGGGGTGTGGCGTCCCGGTCCGCGCGCGTGAAGAGGGTCGGGCCGGGTCGCTCTATCGGGCCCGGTCGCTCCATCGGGCCGGCAGGCGGATCGCCGGTCGGGCCTGACCGGGTTGAGGACGCCCTGTCGGTGGGGCCGGATCGGGCTGGAGAGGCCGTGCCGGTGGGGCCTGACCGGGTTGAGGACGCCCTGTCGGTGGGGCCGGATCGGGCTGGAGAGGCCGTGCCGGTGGGGCCGGATCGGGCTGTGAACGCCGTCTCCGCGGGGGCGGCCCGCTCTCGTGGGGTCGCGCGGCCGGTAGGGCCGGTCGCGCCGGGCCCGCTGGGGCCGCATGGGGAGGCGACCGGCTGGCGATGGCCGCTTTCCGGGCCCGCACGCCCGATCAGGCGCTTCGACCCGCCCCCGCAGCGGTGGCTGGCCGGCCACCGGGGCGTGGACCTGGCCGCGAGGCCCGGCGAGAAGGTCTTGGCCGTAGGACCGGGAACCGTCGGCCTGGCGGAGCGGGTCGCCGGCCGGGGGGTCGTGACGATCTCGCACTCCGGTGGCCTGCGCACCACCTACCTGCCGGTCCGCGCACTGGTCCGGCCCGGTGACGTCGTCGCGGCCGGTCAGGTCATCGGCACCGTCGAGGAGGACAGCGCCGCTCACTGCATGGTCTCCTGCCTGCACTGGGGACTCTTGCGTGGGCGTCTCTACCTGGACCCGCTCCTCCTGTTCGGCTTGGGGCAGGTCCGCCTCCTGCCCCGCTGGCCCGTCAGCGGAGCCCGCCAGACGCCACGATGACCGACAGGCGGGTGACAGCCGTGCCGGTGGGTGGGGCGTGGCTGACGCGCATCCCCAGTGCTCGGGCGCGACGGTCAGGCGGTGTGCTCAAGTGTGGTGGTCGGCGCGGTGGTCAGGCGCTGGTCAAGTGTGGTGGTCGGCGCGGTGCTGAGGCAGTGTCCTCAGGCAGTGCCCTCAGGCAGTGTCCTCAGGCGCGGGGATGGGCCTGGCGATAGGCCGCCCGTAGCCGCTCGATGGACACGTGCGTGTAGATCTGCGTGGTGGCCAGGGAGGCGTGCCCGAGCATCTCCTGCACGGATCGTAGGTCGGCCCCGCCTTCGAGCAGATGAGTGGCGGCGGTATGACGCAGCCCGTGCGGGCCCATGTCGGGGGCGCCCTCGACCTGCGCCAGACGCGCGTGCACGACGCGCCGGACGGTGCCCTGGTCGATCCGGCCTCCTCGGGCGCCGAGGAAGAGCGCGGGGCCGCTCTTTTCGCGAACCCACAGGGGCCTGCCCCGCACGCACCAGGCGTCAAGGGCGTGCAGGGCGGGCAGTCCGAAGGGAACCGTCCGCTCCTTGCGTCCCTTGCCCAGCACGCGGACCGTGCGGCGGCCCCGATCCACGTCGTCCACGTCCAGGCCGCACAACTCGCTCACCCGCATGCCGGTCGCGTACAGCAGCTCCAGCATCGCCCGATCGCGCAGGTCCCTGGGGTCGCCCGGCCCCTGCGTGCCGAGGACGGCCTCGGCCTCGGTCTGGTCCAGCACCTTGGGCAGCCGGCGTTCGGCCTTCGCCGTGCCGAGGAGCAACCCGGGGTCACTCGCCAGCCATCCCCGCCGATGGCAGAAGGCGGTGAACACCCGGGCACAGGCGGAACGGCGGGCCAGCGTCGCCCTCGAGCGTCCGGCCTGGTGCTGGTCCCCCAGCCAGTCGCGCAGGACGGTGACGTCAAGAGCGGACACGTCGTCGTGCCCGGCGGCCCGCATGTGCGCGAACAGCGAGGAGATGTCCGCGAGATACGCCCTGAGCGTGTGCGGCGACAGGTCCCGTTCGAGACGCAGATGCCGCTCGAACCGCTCCAGGACGGCGTCGAACTCCCCGCGACCCTGCGCTTCGCCGGTTGCCACGACGTCCCTCCCCCTCGCTTCCGGCTCGGTGCCGGTGCGGCCGGCGCCGCCCCACCGGTGAGCCGGAGCCCGGTGACTCTCGTAGTCGCGGTGGCGCGACCATGCGGCACGACCGTCGACGCGGACCGCCGTGTCCGTTGCGCTGTGTCCCCTTGCGCCGTCTCTTGCGCCGTGTCCCTTGCGCCGTTTCCCTTGCGCTGTGTCCCTTGCGCCGTGTCCCTTGCCCCCTGGACGGCATCCGATGCGCTTGAGTCATTCGTCCCCGCGAGCCCGGGCAGGAGACACGGACACGATCCGCATGCTATCCGTCGATCTCATCCCGCGGAGCGCCGAACGCCGGGCGCGCGGTGTCTGTATGTGCGACAGCGCGGGCCGCCCTGCCCGGCCGGTCAAGCGGATGGTCGTGGCCGGATAGGACGGGGCGGCGGCCTGCTGCACCCGCGCGGTCGGCACCGTCACAGCCGGGCGAGGGCCGACAACCGCGCCGGCAAGGGTCCGCCCAGTACGCCATGGTGTCGCCGCTGCCCCTGTGGCGCCGCAAGCCGCCCGTTCACTGGCGCGCGGCAGGCCGCAGCCGCCACCCTCGGTCCACGTTTTCGACGAACCCCGCGGCGGCCAGAGCGCCGAGACAGGCGACCGCCGTCCCGATGTCCACACCGGCGGCGACGGCGATCGCGGCGGGACCCGTGGCGCCCCGTGCGGGGATCGCTTCGAGCACACGTCTGGTCTCGTCGTTGAGCCCGTCACGAGGCCGCACGGGCCCGCGTCGCTCCGGTGCGAGGTCGTCACCAATGGAGCCGACCAGCTCGATGATCTCCTCGGGTGCGGTGACGCAGACGGCCTTGCCCTGACGGATCAGGACGTGGCAGCCCGTGGAGACCTCCGTGGTGATGGGACCGGGCACGGCCATCAGGTGCCGGTTCAGGCTCCAGGCGTGCGTGGCCGTGTTGAGCGCACCGCTGCGTGCGGCCGCCTGGACGACAACGGTCCCTCGGGACAGGGCGGCGATCACCCGATTGCGGATCAGGAACCGCAGCCGGGTGGGGTGTGCGCCTGGCGGCCACTCACTGACCACCACGCCCTGCTCGCGCACGGCGCGGAACAGGTCCTCGTGCGCGCTGGGATAACACACGTCTGTCCCGCAGGCGAGCACGACGATCGTCGGCGTTCCGGAGGCGAGCGCGCCCCGGTGGGCGGCGCCGTCGATCCCGTAGGCGCCACCGCTGATGACCGTCCACCCGCGCCCGCCGAGACTCATGGCGAACTCGGCCGCCACGGTCGTGCCGTACGCGGTCGCGGCCCTGGCTCCGACGACGGAGACCGAGCGCAGGCAGGAGAACCGCAGGTTCGCCCGTCCGTCCACCCACAGTCCGAACGGCCGGGCGTCCCCGAGGTCGTCGAGCTGAGTGGGCCATTCGACGTCACCCGGAACGACGAGCCGCGCTCCTCGCTGCGTGCCTTGCGCCAGGTCGCCTGCCGGGTCCGTGTAGCGGGCCGCCCAGGCGGCCGCATGCCGAGCGAGATCCAGGTGGCGCCTGGAATCCTCGGCGCGGTCCCTCTCATCACGCGCGAAGCCAGGGGCCAGCACGCCGCGTTTCGCCTGCTCCATCGCGCCCACGGGGCCATAGCGGGCGATCAAGCGGCCCATCACCGCGTCGCCTGCCTCAGCCATCCGCATGATCGCCACGCGGGCCAGCCGTTCCTCCCTTCCAGAACCGGCGGCGTCGCCGACGTCCCCGGCCGGGCCGGAGGCGTCCGCCGCCTGGGTGAGAGCGTCGCCGACCGGCGCGCCGGCCGCGGTGGGGAACTCAGTCGCTTCCATCAATCCACTCCGAGCCACAGTGCGAGGGCCGCCGACGTCTCGGTCTGGCCCGGACGGTCCTTGCCCGCGAGATCCGCGAGCGTCCAGGAGACGCGGAGCACGCGATCAAGACCGCGTGCGCTGAGCGTGCCCACGTCGAGACCTCGATGGAGCGGGGTCATCGCGGCGTCGGGCAGGCGGAAGTCACGGTGCAACGCGGAGGAGGCCACCTCCGCGTTGGTGCGCCAGGGGGTGCCGGCCAACCGTCTGGCGGCGCGCTCGCGCGCCAGCCTCACCCGCTCGGCCACGGTCGCGCTGGTCTCCACGAAGTGCCGGTCCGCGAGCAACTCGGCGCGGGTGGCCCGGCCGATCTTCACCTTCACGTCGACGCGGTCCAGCAGCGGCCCGGAGAGCCGGTCGAGGTAACGGCGCCGGCCCGCGGGGGTGCACCTGCAGGGGTGTCCGACCGTTCCCTGCAGGCCGCACGGACACGGATTGGCCGCCAGGACGAGCATGAACCGAGCGGGGAACGTGACCGTGCCGACGGCCCGCGCGATGGTCACCGTCCCCGACTCGAGGGGTTGCCGCAGGGAGTCGAGCACGGTCGTCGCGAACTCCGGTGCCTCGTCGAGGAAGAGCACGCCTCGATGTGCGAGCGACACCGCTCCTGGCCGCACGACGCCTCCGCTCCCGCCGCCCACGACGGCCGCCATCGTCGCGCTGTGATGCGGGGCCATGAAAGGGGGCCGGGTGAGCAGAGGACGCCCCGGCGGCAGCGTTCCCGCCACCGAGTGGATGGCCGACACCTCCAGGGCCTTCTCCTGGTCGAGCGGCGGCAGGAGGGTCGGCAGGCGCTCGGCGAGCATCGTCTTGCCACTCCCCGGTGGGCCCAGCATCCAAAGGTTGTGCCCTCCGGCCGCGCACACCTCCAGCGCCTTGCGGCCCATCGGCTGCCCGGCCACGTCGCACAGGTCCGGCCCCGGCACGCCCCGGTCGCCGCCGGAGGGTCCGGTCAGACGCGACGCATCGAAGGGCGCGGCCGGACCCGAGCCGCCGCGCGGGGTGCCCGGGACGCCGGCCGGACGGCGGCCCGACTCGCGCCCGACCGTGTCACCGCGGCAGCCGCCGGGTGCGTCGGCGGTGGCAGGAGACCTGCCGGACCGTACGTCCCCCACGTCCCCCCACGTCCCCCACGTCCCCCACGTCCCCCACGTCCCCCACGTCCCCGACGTGCTCGACGTCCCTGACGTTCCCGACGTGCTCCGGATCGTCGAAGCTCCCGGCGTCCCCGATGCGCTCGGCGTCCTGCGAAAGCGAGGCGGCGTCCGCCACCACCGGGAGCCGGTGCAGGTCTCCCGAGCGCAGCCACCCCACCAGTTCGCCGAGCGTGGCGACGGGAACCACGGTGAGATCGGGCACGAGAGCGGCCTCGGCGGCGTTGAGCGCGGGCACCACGACCGTGCGCACCCCCGCCTCCGCGGCGGCGAGCGCGGCCGGCAGCACACCTCTGATCGGCCGGACCCGCCCGTCGAGGCCGAGCTCACCGAGGAACATCGGCGCCGCGATCCGCTGCGCGGGCACGGCGCCGGCCGCGCCGAGCACCGCGATCGCGATGGCCAGGTCGAAGATCGATCCTCGCTTGGGCAACGTGGCCGGGAACAGGCTCACGGTGACCCGCGCGTCAGGCCAGGCGAACCTGCTGTTGATCAGCGCGGACCTCACGCGGCCCCGGGCTTCGCTGATAGCGGTGTCGAGAAGCCCGATGAAGTGCGTTCCGGCGATGCCGGGGCCCACATCGGCCTCGACCTCCACCAGGCGTCCTGTGACGCCCACGAGGCCGACGCAGTGGGTCCGGGCGACGGGCATCTCAGACCACCCCGCGTTCGTGCCTGAGCGAGAAGTCGCCGGCGAACCGCTCGATCGCGATCACGTCGACCCTGATCGTGTCGAAGCGCTCGGTGTGCGTGGCCAGCCACCTGACGGCCAGCGTCCGCAGGCGCAGCAGCTTCTCGCCGGTCACCGCCTCGAAGGCGGTGCCGTGGCTGCGCCCTGAACGGGTCTTCACCTCCACGATCACCAGCGCGTTGCCGTCACGCGCCACGATGTCGATCTCGCCCTCCGCGCAGCGCCAATTGCGGTCGAGCACGCGCATGCCCTTCGCCGTCAGAAAGGTCACGGCGAGTTGTTCGCCCTGCCTGCCCAGCCGATCCTTCGCCGCCATGGGACCACCTCCGGCGCAGACACTCGCCGAAGCGGCCCCCGGCCCGCGCCACCGAACCGCTTTCTGTGGAAAAGCCCGCCGCGCGAATCGACGGCTGTGGATGGCCGGAGGAAACCGCAGGTGGACATGGTGAGAGCGCTCTCGTCGTCCACAGCCAAGGCCAGGAGCGCAAGCGGGGAGGGCGGCCGCGGGCAGACTGCGACCGGCATGGATACTTGCCCCGGCTACCGGGAGGCGGGTGGCGGGCTCTGTCGTGACGGAGCACGCCGCCGGTTATCGGGCGGCGCAGGGCATCGGCGGTGAGGAGTCGGGCATTGACCGCGAAACTGATCAGGGAACTGGGCGCGGACGTCGGGGTCACCCTGCCAGAGGTCCGGGTCACCGGCGAGGACCCCGTCCTGCCGTCCGTCTTCCCCCTCGGGACGATGGCCGCGGCCTCCGCCGGCGCCCTGACCGCCGCCGTCGCGGCGCACGCCGCCCGAAGCGGGGGGAGCGGCCGGGCAGAGCCCGGCGCCCGGGAAGCGTCTCGCGGCGCGCACGGCGACCCGGACGTGACGATCGATGTCCGTCACGCCGCCGTGGCCTTCCAGAGCGAGCGGCATTTCCGCGCCGACGGGAATCCCATGGACGTCTGGGCCGCGCTGTCGGGGGACTACCGCACCTTGGACGGCTGGGTCAGGCTCCACTGCAACTTCGACCACCACCGTGACGCCGCCGTACGCGCGCTCGGGCTGCCCCCCGGATCCGGCAAGGAGGACGTCGGCAGGGCGTGCGCCGGCCGTACGGCGGTGGAGATCGAGGAGGCGGTGATTCGCGAGGGCGGCTGTGCGGCGGCGATGCGGAGCAGGGCCGAGTGGCTCGCGCACCCGCAGGCACGGGCGGTGGCCGGCCTTCCTCTCGTCGGCGTCTCCCGGTTGCCCGATCCGGGCGGCCAGAGGGGTGGGGGCGGAACCGGCAGTGGTGGGGCCGGCAGCGGTCGAACCGGCAGTGGTGGGACCGGCAGCGGTGGGACCTGGCGCACCAGGGTCGGCCATATGCCGGGCGGTCTTGGAAGGGGACTCACGGCCGGGCCGGAGCGGCCGCTCGGCGGCGTGCGGGTTCTCGACCTGACCCGCGTGATCGCCGGGCCGGTGGCCGCGCGGGCGCTCGCGGCGTACGGCGCGGACGTGCTGCGTGTCGGCGCCGCCCACCTGCCCGAGGTGCCGGGGCTGGTGGTGGAGACGGCGTTCGGCAAGCGGTCGTGCCACATCGACCTGCGTTCCGAGGCGGACACGCTGCGGGAGCTGGTCCGCCAGGCCGATGTGATCATCCAGGCGTACCGGCCCGGGGCCCTGCGGGCCAGGGGCTTCGGGCCGGACGACCTCGCCGCGCTGCGGCCCGGCATCGTCTGCGTCGACATCTCCGCGTACGGCTCGCGCGGGCCGTGGGCCTCACGGAGGGGATTCGACAGCCTGGTCCAGATGGCATGCGGGATCGCCCACGAGAACGGCGACGGCCTGCGGCCGAGCCCGCTGCCCGCGCAGGCTCTCGACCACGGCACCGGTTACCTGGCCGCGTTCGGTGCGGTCGCCGCGCTGCTGAGGCGGACGGCCGAGGGCGGCTCCTGGCACGTGGAGGTGTCGTTGGCGAGGACCGCGGCGTGGCTCGACGACCTCGGCAGGATTGACGCGGCGGGGGTGCGGCAGCCCCAGGTGGAGGATCTTCTGGCGACGATGGACAGCCCCTTCGGCACGCTCACCTATGTGACCCCGCCCGGCGCCGTCGACGAGGAACGGCCACGCTGGACGAGCCCGCCGCCCCGCCAGGGAGAGCACCCCGCCACGTGGCCTCCCTCCTCCTGACGGTCGACGGCATGAGGCAGGGGGAACAGCGGTGGCCATCTGGGATGCGGGCCCGCTGGGTAGGGGCGACGGTCGCGTGGGTGAGGCTCGTTGCCGGAAGAGCGACGGCGGCCCTCCGGAGCACCCCGACGGCTCGCGGGGGCGGCCGCTCTGTCGGGCCGGGTCCGGACAGGCGTTCGAGAGGTCCGGCAGGCGCGTGGAACGCCGCTGACGGGACGATCGCGGCCGTGCCGCGCCTACAGCAGCCGCCTGATCTCGCCACAGGTCCGGTAGAAGCCGCCCCGGCCGGCGGGGCGAACGCCCTCGACCAGGTAGCGGGCGCCGGGCTCGCGGATGTCCTTGGGGAACTGCACGTTCCACGCCTCGTAGCCCGGGCTGGTCACGCGGACGCGCAACCGCTCACCTTCGCGCACGCACTCCACGACCACTCCGTCGCCGGCGTGGCTGACGGTCTCCAGCACGACCGACGGCTCCACCACCGGAAGCGAGGCGGCGGCCTTCACGTCGACGGGCTCGGGCACCGAACCCTCACACGCGGCGGCGATCGCGGCCTCGCTCGCGTCGATGCAGGCCAAAGACCCGTCGGTGGTGACGATGTAGAGGCGGTCGTCGAGGAACTGCATGGAGAAGGCCGATCCGCAGCCGGTGCCGAGCTTCCACAGCCGCTCTCCGGACGCGGCGAAGCAGTACACCGACGAGTGGCTGTCGCCCGCGAAGACGTAACGGCCCTCCGGCGAGGTGGCGCAGGAGTAGACGGGACCGTCGCACCGGTAGACGGCCTCGACCCGGCCGTCGCTCTTGGCCAGACGGTGGACGGTGCGGCGAGCGGTCGCGGCGTAGACGGCGTCCTCCTCCTGCCAGCCGAACAGGACCTGGTCGGCCGAGGAGGTGTGCCAGACGAGGGCGCCGTCGGAGGCGTCGTAGCGGGCCACGCCACCGGAGTGGCCGTGGTAGACCGCGTCCTCGTCGCACCGCACCATCCAGGCGTAGTCTCCCTGGCCCGTACGCGCCCACTGGAACTCGTCCTCGTAGTCGATCGTGGTGATCCGCCCGGCCCGGTCGGAGACGCCGAGGACGCCGTCGTGGATGTCCAGCCAGTAGATGTCGACGTCGGAGGCGATCTCGTAGGCCACCCTGGGCACCTTGCCGCTCAGGTCGTACACCTTGCCGTCGTCGCAGCCCGCGTAGATCCAGAAGTCGTCGGCCACGATGCACTTGACTCCGTCCGGCAGGCGGAAACGGCCGGTCACGGTGCCGGAGTGGGTGATCGTGTACACGTCGCCGCGCTGGTTGCCGACCCAGCAGCGCTCCTCGTCCACAAACACGCCGAAGGCGGAGGCGCCGCTGTCGAAGCGCCACAGGACCGGCGCCTGCCGGGCGGTGGAGTGGGTGCTCACGATGGTCCTGCGGGTGACCGGCCTGCGCTGGCGCACGCCCCGGACCGCCGGGGCGTAGCCCTTGCGCAGCTTCTCGTTGATCTTCTTGGCCGCCGCGGCCCGCGCCTTGTCCTCGGTGGGGAAGTCGGTGACCTTGGTCTGCCCCGCCTCGCCGATGCGCCCATACGTGATGGTCACCCGCGTTCCGGAGACGATGGTCTCGTAGAACTTGTGCGCTCCGCCGCCGTCCTCGGACAGCTCAAGGTAGGTCATGTCCCGCCTTCTCCAGTTAAGACCGGCTTGATCGATTGGTCGGGAGGCTAGAGGACGGCGGCGACAATCCGCGGGCGAATGATCGGCTTCGCCGGCGGGCGCGTGTCCGCCGGCCACGCGCCAGGGCGTGTGGTGTGGCGGCGTGCTGATCCGGCAAGGGTCAACTGAAGGGGTGGATCCGGGTAGACTGTTCGACGGCCTGCTAGGCGGGCCGAATTCGCACGCCCATCCACGAGCCGCCTTCTCGGTCCGGACCGCGTCCGGTGAAAGCGGCCCGGGGCGTCAGGGCGCGGGCAAGACGTCCGCGTGACCAACCGAGACCGTGCCCGAGGGCACACGACCATGGAGGACCATCACCATGGCCCCTGTCGTCACCATGCGGCAGCTGCTGGAGAGCGGCGTCCACTTCGGCCACCAGACCCGCCGGTGGAACCCGAAGATGAAGCGCTTCATCTTCACCGAGCGCAACGGCATCTACATCATCGACCTGCAGAAGTCGCTGTCGTTCATCGACCGTGCCTACGACTTCGTGAAGGAGACCGTCGCGCACGGCGGCACCATCATGTTCATCGGCACCAAGAAGCAGGCGCAGGAGTCGATCGTCGAGCAGGCGTCGCGCGTCGGCATGCCGTACGTGAACCAGCGCTGGCTGGGCGGCATGCTCACCAACTTCTCCACCGTGCACAAGAGGCTCCAGCGTCTGAAGGAGCTCGAGGAGCTCGACTTCGACAACGTGGCCGGCTCCGGGCTCACCAAGAAGGAGCTCCTGATGCGCCGCCGCGAGAAGGAGAAGCTGGAGCGCACCCTCGGCGGTATCCGTGACATGGCCCGCGTCCCGAGCGCGGTCTGGGTCGTGGACACCAAGAAGGAGCACATCGCGATCAACGAGGCCAAGAAGCTCGGCATCCCGGTCGTCGCGATCCTGGACACCAACTGCGACCCGGACGAGGTCGACTACCCGATCCCGGGCAACGACGACGCCATCCGCGCCGTCAGCCTCCTCACTCGCGTGATCGCCGACGCCGTCGCCGACGGCCTCATGACCCGTGCGGGCGCCGGCCGCGGTGACGAGAAGCCCGCGGGTGTCGCCGCCGCCGAGCCGCTGGCCGAGTGGGAGCGCGAGCTCCTCGAGGGCGGCGAGGCCGCCCCGGCCGCGGAGGCTCCGGCCGCGGAGGCTCCGGCTGCCGAGGCCGCCGAGGCCGCCGAGGCTCCGGCCGCCGAGCAGCCCGCGCAGGGCGAGCAGGCCTGACGAACGACCACGGGTCCCCGCCGGGCGCGACGCCTCCGGCCGGCCGCGACGGCGGGGATCTCCCAGGGAACGACCTGGTTCCGGTGCGGTAGGGCGACGCCCGCCGCGCCGAGGGCTTCACCGGGTGGGCGCCCGGCACGGGTGCCCACCCCCCAGACGATTCGCATCCGGGTCCCGAAGAGGAAATTGGACAATGGCTTCCGTAAACATGGCCGACGTCAAGCGGCTTCGCGAGCTGACCGCCGCCGGCATGATGGACTGCAAGAAGGCGCTCGAGGAGTCCGAAGGCGACTTCGACAAGGCCGTCGACATCCTGCGTCTGAAGGGCGCCAAGGACGTCGGCAAGCGCGAGGCCCGCACCGCGTCGAACGGCCTGGTCGCCGTCAAGCACGAGGGCGACTCCCTCGCGGCGCTGCTTGAGCTCAACTGCGAGACCGACTTCGTCGCCAAGAACGAGCGTTTCCAGGAGCTCGCCGCCGACATCGTCGCGCACATCGTCGCGACCAAGCCCGCCGACGTGCCGACGCTGCTCGAGTCGGAGCTGAGCGGCAAGACCGTCAAGGAGCTGCTCGACGAGGCCAACGCGGCGCTCGGCGAGAAGATCGAGATCCGCCGGTTCGCGCTGCTGGAGGGTGGCTTCATCACCTCCTACATGCACAAGACCGACCCGCAGCTCCCGCCGGCCGTGGGCGTGCTCGTGCAGCTGGACACGCCGAACGCCGAGGTCGCCAAGGACATCGCCCAGCACACCGCCGCGATGGCGCCGAAGTACCTCAGCCCCGCCGAGGTGCCCGCCGAGGTCATCGAGAAGGAGCGGTCGCTGTTCGAGCAGATGACCCGCGAGGAGGGCAAGCCCGAGGCCGCCATCCCGAAGATCGTCGACGGCCGGGTCAACGGCTGGTACAAGGACTTCACGCTGCTGGAGCAGGCGTTCGTGAAGGACAACAAGAAGACGATCGCGAAGGTCGCGGACGAGGCCGGCGTCAAGGTCCTGGCCTTCACCCGCTACAAGGTCGGCCAGGCTTAGGCTTACTGCCAGGAGCTTTTCGACCCGCGCTACACCCGAGGAGGCCGCCGCCGTGCAGGAGAACACCAGACCCGCCACGCCGGCGGCTTCGTCGTACGACGGGCCGCTGCGCTGGAAGCGGGTGATGCTGAAGCTGTCGGGTGAGGCGTTCGCGGGCGGTGAGTCGCTCGGGATCGACCCGCGCGTCGTCGCCCAGCTGGCGGACTCGGTCGCCGAAGCGGTCCGCGAGGGCGTGCAGGTGGCGGTCGTCGTCGGCGGCGGCAACATGTTCCGCGGCGCCGCCCTGTCGCAGGGCGGCATGGACCGCGCCCGGGCCGACTACATGGGCATGCTCGGAACCGTCATCAACTGCCTCGCCCTGCAGGACTTCCTGGAGAAGCGCGGCATCGACACCCGCGTGCAGACCGCGATCACGATGCAGCAGGTGGCCGAGCCGTTCCTGCCGCGCCGCGCGATCCGCCACCTGGAGAAGGGGCGCGTGGTCATCTTCGGCGCGGGGCTCGGCTCGCCGTTCTTCTCGACCGACACCTGCGCGGCGCAGCGCGCACTGGAGATCGGCGCCGAGGCGCTGCTCAAGGGCACCCAGGTCGACGGCGTGTACGACTCGGACCCGCGCAAGAACCCCGACGCGGTCCGGTTCGACCAGCTTGATTACGGTGAGGTGCTGACGCGGGGCCTCGGGGTCATGGACGCTACCGCGATCAGCCTGTGCATGGACAACGGCCTGCCCATCGTGGTCTTCGATCTCATGGGCGAGGGCAACATCCTCCGGGCGGTCCGTGGTGAGAAGATCGGCACGCTGGTGAGTCCGGCAGGGAAGTAGGGAGCCGCAGTGATCGACGAAACCCTCCTCGAGGCCGAGGAGAAGATGGACAAGGCGGTGACGGTCGCCAAGGACGACTTCGCGAGCATCCGCACCGGCCGTGTGACGCCCTCGATGTTCAACAAAATCACGGTTGACTACTACGGGTCGCCGACGCCGATCCAGCAGCTCGCGTCGTTCCACGTCCCCGAGGCGCGCATGGTGCTCGTGCAGCCGTACGACAAGGGCTCGTTGAACGCGGTCGAGAGGGCCATCCGCGACAGCGACCTCGGCGTCAACCCGAGCAACGACGGCACCGTGATCCGCGTGGTGTTCCCCGAGCTGTCGGAGGAGCGCCGCAAGGAGTACATCAAGGTCGCCCGCAACAAGGCGGAGCACGGCCGGGTGTCCGTACGGAACATCCGCCGGCACGCCAAGGAGATCCTCGACAAGCTCGTCAAGGACGGCGAGGCCGGCGAGGACGAGGTCCATCGCGCGGTCAAGGAGCTCGACGACCTCACCCAGAAGCACGTCGCGAAGATCGACGAGCTGCTGAAGCACAAGGAAGCCGAGCTGCTCGAGGTCTGACGTCGCGGCCCGGCACGCGGGCCGTACGGCACGACCGTGATCCTTGTGCCGCACCGCGAGGGCGGGGCGGCACAAGGATCACGCGTATGTAGAGAGTGGGACGCTGTGGACGGAACTGCTGCCGCCGGCGACCGGAACCCGGCGGGGGGCCCGGCGGGCCCCTCCGGTGCCGGACACGGCCCCGAGACGGGTGGTCGCACCGGCGCCGGTCCCGGTGCCGGTCAGGCGTCCGCGCCGAACGGCCTCACCGATGCCGGCGCGGGCTGTGGCGCCGCGCCGAACGGCGTCACCGGCACCGATTCCGGCGCCGACGCCGGCCGGGTTGCCATGCCGAACGGCCTCGCGGACCCGGCGGACACCGGAGCCCCGGGCGGCACGTCCGGCGATGCCGCCAAGAAGTCCTCGGGCCGTACGGGCCGCAACCTTCCGGCCGCGGTGGGGGTCGGCGTCGCGCTGGGCGCGGTGGTCATCGGCTCGCTCTACTTTGTCAAGGTCGCCTTCCTCGTCGTCGTCCTCGTGGCCATCGGCGTCGGGATCCACGAGATCGTCAAGGCGTTCGGCGGGTTCGGCATCCGGGTGCCGCTGCCGCCCCTGCTGGCCGGCATGGCGGCCATGGTGCTCGGACCCTACTGGGGCGGCACGACGTTCCTGGTCGGCGCGTTCGCCGTGACCGTGATGGTGTTGCTGGCCTGGCGCATGTTCCAGGGCGCCGAAGGCTTCGTCAGGGACGCGACCGCCGCGGTGTTCGTCGCCGTCTATCCGGCGCTGCTCGCGGGGTTCGTGCCGCTGCTGCTGGCTCCCGACAAGGACGGGCCGGACCGCGTGATCGTCTTCATCGCGGTCACCGTGTGCAGCGACATCGGGGGATACTTCGCCGGGATCTTCTTCGGCAAGCACCGGATGTCGCCGCTCATCAGCCCGAAGAAGACCTGGGAGGGCTTCGCCGGGTCCACCCTCGCCTGCGTCGTGGGCGGCGCGTTACTGGTCCACTTCCTGCTGCAGAGCGAGTACTGGGTGGGCGCCGTCGTCGGCCTGGCGGGAGTCGTGTGCGCGACGCTCGGCGACCTGGTCGAGTCGGTGATCAAGCGTGACATCGGCATCAAGGACATGGGCACGCTGCTGCCGGGACACGGCGGGGCGATGGACCGCCTCGACTCGCTGCTGTTCACGCTCGTCCCCGTGTGGCTGCTGCTCACGCTCCTGGTCCCGGTCGCCTGACGGCCCGGTGAACCCCGTAGACGTCAGATCCGGCTGGCCATCGCGAGCCGCTCGCTGATCGCCCGATGGCCGTGGTCGGCCACGAGGCGGAGTTCTGACTCGGTGAGCGGGAGCAACCACAGCCACCGTACGGCGTCGCCGCCGAACACGAATCCCGACATGTCCGGTAGCCCGGGCGGGTCCATCAGCATGAGCACGCCCTGGTGCCCGCCGTCCAACGGGAACGTGAGCGGGTTCTGGAACCAGCGGGCCGTGTGCCCGTGCCCCAGCCATGTCACCGACCGCCACGGATACTGCCCGAGCCAGGCGAACAGCCGCGCGGCGACCCTCGGATCCTGCCTGGTCGCCAGCGCGAGTTCCACCCGGCACGCCGTGTCGTACATCTCCGCGGCGGGCATCCGCTGGCAGCTCATGCCGACCGTGGACAGCACGGTGTAGTCCCGCGTGAACGTGGGCGGGCGCTCGCTGACGCCGACCAGGGGGAACCGGTCGCCGCCGACGTCCCAGTAACGGCCGGGCGGCCCGAGCCTGCCGTCGAGATGGCCCAGCACGAACTGCTGGTAGGTGGCCCAGCTGCCCTCCGCCTGCCGCCACTGCCAGTACGCGCGGGCCTTGGCCACCCGGGGCGACAGACCCTCCAGCGCCTCGCCGAGCGGCCAGGCGAACGGCGACTCCCCGACGGCGTCCCGCGCGTATCCGGGCATGCCGCGCTCCATGTCGGCCCACGCCGGAATGACCGCCAGGAGCGTGTCGTTCTCGTACAGGGCGACGCCGTCGCCCTCCTCGAACCACAGCACCGACAGCGACTCCGCGTCCAGCGGCGGCCGGCCGGACGGATGCGCGGTGTGCGCCTCGGGCATCACCGGCGGCAGCCCGGCGCCGGCCCGGCCGAGATCGGCCTCGGCGGGCGCGGGGACGTGGTTGGCCAGCCAGACCGCTCCGTGGACGATCCCCTTCGCGTCACGAAGGTAAGCTACGGAGGAGGTCCGGTCGGCTTCGATCGTCAGTGTGCGGCTCCCGTAGGGGTTGGTGCTGGTGAGCACGACAGTGGTGTCCACACCTCACCTCTCGTACGCCTCCGGGAATCGACCGCCAGACAGAATGTAAAGCCGCGTGCGCCAGTCGTTAAGACCACGGCCGCGGAAGATGGAAAGGGTTTTGCGTGAGCGAGCAGCCGAAGACCGGGCAGCTGACCTTCGTGGCGCCCCGCCGGGCCAAGCCGCAGCGCCACCTCGCCGACCTGACCATGGCCGAACGCAGGGCGGCGGTGGCGGAGCTGGGGGAGAAGCCGTTCCGCGCCGACCAGCTGTCCCGCCACTACTTCACCCGGCTGACCGGTTCCCCCGAGCAGATGACCGACCTGCCCGGCGCGCTGCGCGAGCGGCTGGTCGAGCAGCTCATGCCCCCGCTGCTGACCTCCGTACGCGAGATCACCTGTGACGGCGGCATGACGCGCAAGACGCTGTGGAAGCTGTTCGACGGCTCGCTGGTCGAGTCGGTGCTGATGCGTTACCCCGACCGCGTCACCATGTGCGTCTCCTCCCAGGCCGGATGCGGCATGAACTGCCCCTTCTGCGCGACGGGCCAGGCCGGGCTCACCCGCAACATGTCCACGGCCGAGATCGTCGAGCAGGTCGTCGCGGGTGCGCGGGCGCTGGCGCGCGGCGAGGTCCCCGGCGGTCCCGGCCGGGTGACCAACGTGGTCTTCATGGGCATGGGCGAGCCGATGGCCAACTACAAGGCCGTCATCGGCGCCGTACGCCGCCTGGTCGACCCCGCGCCTGAGGGCCTCGGCATCTCCGCCCGCGGGGTCACGGTCTCGACGGTCGGCCTGGTGCCGGCGATCGGCAAGCTCGCCGACGAGGGCCTGCCGGTGACGCTCGCCGTCTCCCTGCACGCGCCGGACGACGAGCTCAGGGACACCCTCGTGCCGATCAACACGCGGTGGAAGGTCGCCGAGGTGCTCGACGCGGCCTGGAACTACGCGGCGAAGACGAAGCGGCGCGTGTCCATCGAGTACGCCCTGATCAAGGACATCAACGACCAGGAGTGGCGGGCCGACCTGCTCGGCCGCCTGCTCAAGGGCAAGCTCGTGCACGTCAACCTGATCCCGCTCAACCCCACGCCCGGCTCCAAGTGGACCGCTTCCCGTCCCGAGGACGAGCGGGCGTTCGTACGACGCCTGGAGTCCCACGGGGTCGCCGTCACCGTACGGGACACCCGGGGGCGGGAGATCGACGGGGCGTGCGGGCAGCTCGCCGCCGCGCCCCAATAACCCGGGCCTCAATAACCTGGGCGCCGATAACCCATGCCCCAATGACCCGGGCGGCCCCAGCAGTGACCTAGGGCCGTGTGCGGCGCAGCCACGCGTAGGCCGCCAGGCCGATCGCGGGCCACAGCAGCGACTGCACCGTGATCAGGGGCAGCCCGGACAGCAGCACACCGTGGTGGGCGTCCCGCATCCAGGCCATGACCGGCACGGTGAGCCAGCGGGCCCCGGCCATACTGATCATCAGCATCGACAGGTAGCCGAGGACCAGGGCGATCGTGGAGACCGCCGGGGAGGGCAGGATCGGGCGGCTCGTCAGCGCCCCCAGCACGAGCCCCGCCGCCGCGGACAGCAGATGCAGCCACACCCCGGTCAGGAGCACGGTGAGCGTGGGGGAGGCGGCGAGGCGGAAGAGCAGCGCGGCCTCGGCGAGCGCGGCCAGCACGAGCAGCGACGCGAAGGCCGCCAGGAGGCCGCTCACCAGTTCCCTCGGCCCCAGCGCGGACAGCGCGACGCTGCGCTGCTCGTCGGGTTCGGTGTCGAGCAGGCCGCGCGCGGCCCAGGCGAGCACCGGCACGAGCATGGCCGCCGAGTCCGCGGTGGCCCCGATCTCCTGACCGGCGGGGACGGAGCCGGCGTAGAGGACCGCCAGCAGCGCCAGCAGCGCGATCAGCGGTTGCAGCGCCCGGTGTGAGGCGACGTATCCGGCCAGGCGGAACCTCGCCAGCGCGATCACGGGTGTCATCCGGTGGCCTCCCCGGCGGCGCGGGCCTTGATATGCCCCGTGATATGCACCGTGCAGCCCTCGGCGCGCAGGCGGTCGGCCAGGTCCGACGCCCTCGACGCGGTCACCGCCACCTCCAGCACGGTCAGGGCCGTCTCGCCGGGCTGCTCCACCGGATCGAGTTCCCGTACGGCCCGGTCGCGGACCTCGCAACGGCGCAGGCCGGGGAAGGCGCGCAGATCGCCCTGGTGGTCGCTCACCACCACGATCCCGCCGCGCGCGCGGATCTCCCCGATGATCCTGGGGAGTTCCGCGCGGGTGGCGGCGTCGAGACCGGCGAAGGGCTCGTCGAGCACGAGCAGCCCCGGCTCGGCGAGCAGCGCCTGCGCGAGGCCCACCTTGTGCGCGCTGCCCTTGGACAGATCGGGCAGGCGCTGCCCGAGCAGGTGGTCCATGCCGAGCCGCTCGCTCCACCGGCCGATCGACTCCGTGCTCACCCTCCGCACCGCCGCCATGTGCCGCAGGTAGGACGCCACGGTGAACGGCTGGTCCGCGGGGAACCGCTCGGGGGCGTACCCGACGACCCTGGGGCGGTCCTCGACGCTTCCGCGTACGGGCCTGAGCAGCCCGGCGACCAATCGCAGGAGGGTCGACTTGCCGGTGCCGTTGGGCCCGGTGACCTCGACCACGTCCCCCGGATCGAGGACCAGGCCGGCGTCGGACAGAACCCATGGGGCCCGCCGTCCGTACCGGAAGGAGAGGCTGGCGATCCGCATAGTTTTCTGAGCTTATCGGGATGTTCCTCCCGGCGTACGAGCATCGGGCGATCTTTGGGTCTCGCCTTTCTGTTCGGACTCCCGCCAAAATAGACGGGCGTCAGCAACGGGCCGGGAGGTGTGGTGAACCGCTTTCCCCGAGTCATGGCCGTGCGCCTGGGCTATGACCCCGAACAGGTCGACGACTTCGTGCGCAGGATCGAGCGGTCGCTCGGGCTCGGCCCGCTCGACGAGCCGCCGGTGACCGCCGACGAGATCAGGAACGCGAAGTTCGCCGTCAAGCTCGGGGGTTACAACGAGACGGCGGTGGACTTCGCGCTCGACGCGTTCATCGTGGCGGTCGAGGCCAGAGCGGGCCGGGACGCCGTGACCGTCCCGTCCGCGCCGGTGCGGGACGCTCCGAGGGCGGCCTCCGGACGCGAGCGGCCCGGGACTTCCGCCGAGCCGCCCGACGCCGCCGTCCAGGACGTTTGGGAACGCGCCGCCGTCCAGGACGTTTCCGAACGCGACGCCGCCGTCCAGGACGTTTCGAAACGCGAGGCCGCCGCGCCTGCCCATGCCGCCGCTGCCGAGGACCGGTCCGCACAGGCCGTGCCTCCGTCGGAGCCGCCCCCACCGGAGCCGGGCACACCGGATCCCGGCACACCGTCCTGGCTGGAGACGCAGGCGGCCCGGGCGGAGCGGGTGGCCTTCCGTCCGGGGCGGCTCGGGATGGGCTACCGCGAGGAGGAGGTCGACGCGTTCCTCGACCGGGTGGTGGCGACGCTGCGCGGGACGGCGGCCCATCCGTTGACGGCGGAGCAGGTCAGGAAGGCCACGTTCGCCACCGTCGTGTTTCGGCCGGGCTACGCGATCCGTGAGGTGGACGGCTTCCTGGCCGAGATGGCGAGCGTGCTGGAGCGCTGCCCCTGATGCGATCTGCACCCGCTAAAAGCGCATAAATCCTAATTTTCGTGGAGCAATGCGCCACGCTAGGGATCATGCTTCGCAGATCATCCCCCCTGGCGGGGCTCGTCGCCGCCGGTCTCACGTTCACCATCGCCCCGCCGGCCGCGCCGACGGCCCAGGCGAGCACCGGCTCCGGTGCCTACACGGCCGGCTCGGCCGGTCTCGGCGACCCCTACTTCCCCCACGCGGGCAACGGCGGATACGACGTCGGCCACTACACGATCCGGCTGCGGTTCACGCCGAAGACCCGCCACCTCAGCGCCACGACGACGATCACGGCGACGGCGACGAAGAACCTGTCCCGGTTCGACCTCGACTTCTCCGGGCCGACGATCGGCAAGGTGGAGGTGAACGGCGAGCGGGCCTCGTACACCCGGAAGGGGCAGGAGCTCGTCGTCACGCCCCGGCACGGGCTGCCGTCGGGGAAGACGTTCACCGTCGAGGTGTCCTACGCCGGCCGGCCGAAGGCGATCAAGGACAAGGCGCTCGGCGTCACCGGCTGGATCGACACCGAGGACGGCGCCGTCGTGCTGGCCGAGCCGGACGGCGCCCGCAGCTGGTTCCCGGCCAACGACAACCCGCGAGACAAGGCCACCTACACTTTGGAGGTCACCGCGCCCGAAGGGCTGACCGTCCTGGCCAACGGCGAGCCGGGGAACTCCGGCGTCGCCGGCCCCCGCGACGGCTACAGGACCTCGAAGTGGGAGATGCGGCATCCCATGGCGTCGTACCTCGCCATGGTCGCGATCGGGAAGTTCACGGTCAGCCGGGGCACCGTCGACGGCATGCCCAACATCACGGCGTACGATCCCTCCCTGGCCAAGGAGTTCAAGCGCCTGCACGGCACCACCGCCAAGGCGATCAGATGGGAGTCGGAGATCTTCGGCGACTACCCGTTCTCCTCGACCGGCGGCGTCGCCGACCGGCTCGGCATCTACTACGCCCTGGAGACGCAGGGCAGGCCGGTGTACGACACGGGCATGTCGGACGAGCTGACCATCGTGCACGAACTGGCCCACCAGTGGTTCGGCGACAGCGTCGGCCTGCGCAGCTGGAAGGACATCTGGCTGAACGAGGGCTTCGCGTCGTACGCCGAGTGGCTGTACCAGGAGCAGCACGGCGGACCCTCTGCGGACACGACCTTCGCCAAGCACTACAAGCACAAGGCCGGCAGTGCCTTCTGGAAGCTCAAGACCGGCGACCCGGGCCGCACCGGCATGTTCGACTGGAACGCGATCTACGTCCGCGGCGCCATGACCGTGCACGCGCTGCGCAAGAAGATCGGCGACGAGACGTTCTTCACGCTGCTGCGCACGTGGACGAAGGAGCACCGGCACTCCTCCGTCACCACGAAGGACCTGATCGCCCTGGCGGAACGGCTGTCCGGCCAGGACCTGGACGACCTGTTCGACGCGTGGCTGTACACGGCGGCCAAGCCGAAGCTCTGACCGGCCAGGTCGCGGCCAGGTCGCGGGCGGCGGCGAGACGGGCGGCCGATGACACGGCCGCCCGCACCCGCGACCGCTCCGGCCCGCAGCGCCGGGCCCACCGCACTGGATCCGACGCGCCGGGCCCACCGCACTGGGTCCGGCGCGACCGCGACCGGCGCGACCGTGACCGGTGGCGCGGGGCGCCACCGGGGACTCGTCAGGCGCCGGCGGTCGCGGGAGCCGGTTCGAACCCCGCCGTGCGGTACCGCTCGACCTCCGACCACACGGCCGACATCCCGGCCAGGCACCGGTCGAACACCTCCGCCTGCCGGACGTACGCCTCCCGGGCGGGACCGGGGCGGACGCACAGGTCGTCGGTGTCGCTGACCGACCAGGGCACGTCGCTGTGGCCGAGCGCGGCGGGCAGCAGCGAGGCGACCCCGCGTGCGCCGAGTTCGCTGGTGAGCTGACGGCGGACGGGACGGCCGAGCACGTCGGCGAAGATCTGGGCCCAGACCTCCGACCGCGCGCCGCCTCCGGCGAGCCGCCACGGGCGGTCGCCCACGTCGGCCCCGCTGGCCAGGACCCGGTCGAGCTGCACCCGGTGATACTGGGCGACCCCCTCGATGACCGCACGGGTGAGATGACCGCGACGGTGCACGGCGGAGATGCCGAGGAAGGTCCCCGAGGCCGCCGGATGCTCGGGCGCGCCGTTGACGAACGGCAGGAACAGCAGCCCGTCCGCGCCCGGCGCCACCGTCGCCGCCTCTGCCAGCAGGTCCGCCGCCGGGACGCCGGCGGCCCCCCGGTGCGGCACCGACGCCGTGCTCAGCCAGTCGAGGTTGGCGGCCGACGTGGGGGCGACCTCCATGGCGAGCATCGTCCCCGAGTCCGGCATGAGCGCGCTGAGCGTGACCTCGGGCGCGGGGGTGGCGGCGGGGACGACGACCCCGTTGATGGCCCAGGTGCCCACGATGATCGTGACGTCGCCCGGCGCCCGGCCGCCCGCGCCCAGGGTGGCGGCCACGCAGTCCATGCAGCCCGCGATCACGGGCAGCCCCTCCGGCAGCCCGGTCAGCTCCGCGATCCGCGCGCTGAGCCCGGCCACGACCTGCCCCGACTCCCGCAGCGGCGGGAAGCGGCCGAGGTCGCCGGCCGGCAGCCCCACCAGTTCGAGCGCCGTCGGGGTGTATTCGCGGGTGTCCAGCGCCACCATGCCGAACGCGCTGGCGTCGCTGTAGTCGGCGCTGGGCACGCCGGTGAGCTGCGAGGTCACCCAGTCCTTGCACGACAGCGCCCACCGGGTCCGGGCGTACGCCTCGGGCTCCGCGTCGTGCATCCAGCGCAGGAGCACCGACGGCTGGGCCGCCCACGGGATCGAGCCGGTCTCGGCGGCCAGGCGGCGGGCCGCCTCCGGATCGATCGCGTCCACGATGTGCTGGGCCCGGCTGTCCGACGACGCGATGGCCGGGCCGACCGGCCGCAGCGACGCGTCGACGGGGTAGAGCCCGTTGCCGTGGGCGGCCACGCCGATGCCGGCCGGCGCGTACCCGTCGGCCGCGAGCTTGCCCGCGAGGTCGCCGAGCAGCGACACGACGGTGTCGGCCAGCCCGGTCATGTCCACGTCGTGCCGGTGGGCGGTCACGCTGGTCCGCGGGGTGCGGGCGTGCACCACGCCCACCTCGCGCCCCTCGGCGTCGAACGCCGCGGCCTTCGACGCGGTCAGGCCGACGTCGACCCCGATATAACACGTGGCCAGGCTCGTCATGCTGTCCTCCCGTCGCTGCCCGCGCCCCCGCCCGTGCGCGCCGCCGCGGCCAGCGCCCGGGGACGGTGGCGCCGCAGCTCGTTCTCGTAGGCGGCCACCTCGGCGCGGGCCCGCCCCTCGTCCCAGCCGAGGTGCCGTACGGCGACGTCCGCGCAGGTCGCGGCGCTGGAAAGGCCCATGTCGCCGTTGAGCCCGACAAGGATACGCCGCAGCATGACATCGGCCAGCGTGACCGCGCCCTCCTCGCGTACGGCCATGACGACCTCGGCGGCCAGGGCGCCGGTCTCCTTGTCGACGACCTCGGCGAGCGAGGGGTCCTCGGCGGCGAGGTCGAGCACCCGGCGGGCGCGCACGCCGTACAGCTGCAGCAGGCGCCGGGAGGACGCGTTGTCCAGCGGTGACTGACGCAGGAAGTCGCGCACGAACTCCGGCCAGTCCGAGGTCTCCGCGCCGGGGAACGGCCGGGTCCGGGTGACGCACGGGCGGGGCCGCCTGCCGAGCACGCGCAGCGCCTCGTCGGTCACGTCTTCCGCGAGCGCCCGGTGGGTCGTGAGCTTGCCGCCGATGACCGTCAGCAGGCCCCGGTAGGCGGGCGCGTGGTTGAGCACGGTGTGCCCACGGCTGATCTTGGCGTTGTCCGACACCCCGGCCGTGTACGGCAGGGGACGGATCCCGGCGACGCTCCAGAGCACGTCGTCGGGCGTCAACCTCGCCGCAGGGAAGATCCGGTTGGTCTCGGCGAGCAGGTAATCGATCTCGGCGTCACTGGCGACGACCTCGTCCAGGTCGCCCTCGTAGGTGAGGTCGGTGCTGCCGAGCACGTAGCGGCCCTGCCAGGGGAAGACGAAGATGGGCCGCCCATCGGCCGCCGCCTCGAAGAAGATGCAGGTGTCGGGGGCTCCGGGGAACGGGTCGAGGACGACGTGGCTGCCCTTGGTGCCGCCGTTGAGCCGCCGGCTCTCGATCTGGCCGTCGAGGATCCGGTCGATCCACGGCCCCGCGGCGTTGACGGTGACGGCGGCCCGGATCTCCCCGCGCTCCCCGGTCCGTACGTCCTCGGTGCGCAGGCCGGCGACGCGGTCGCCCTCGACGATCAGGCCGGTGACGGAGGTGTAGGTGAGGACGCGCGCGCCCAGGCGGCGGGCGTCGAGGAGCAGCTCGACGCAGAGCCGCTCCGCCCACGGCACCTGCGCGTCGTGGAACAGCGCCGCCCCGCGCAGCCCCTCGCGCGACAGCGTGGGCCACCGGCGGGCCACCGTGCGCACCGGCACGCCCCGGCTGAGCCCGCGTCCCCGGCCCAGGGCCATCGTGTCGAACGCCAGCAGGCCGAGCCGGATCAGCGCTCCCGGCCGGGTGTACCCCTTGTAGAAGGGGATCAGCATCGGGTAGTCGCGGATGAGGTGGGGAGCGGTGCGGAACAGCAGGTGCCGCTCCCGGATGGATTCGTGCACGAGCGTGAAGTCGTAGCGCTCGAGGTACTTGAGGCCGCCGTGGATCAGCCGGCTGGAGGTGCTCGACGTGCCCGAGCCCACGTCGGCGCGGTCGACGACGACGACGCGCAGGCCGCGGGCGGCGGCGTCCCGGGCGATGGCGAGCCCGTTGATACCGGCTCCGATGACGGCGAGATCGACGACGTCGTTCTCACCGGTGGGGACGTGATGCGACATGGGAGGCTCCCGGAGGGTGACGGGCGCGGGTCCGCGGGCGGCGGACCCGCGCCGGAGAAGAATCGGACTAGGCTGCGGAGCCGCCCGCCTTCTCCTTGTAGATCTCGTACGCCTCCTCGGGCTTGAGCCCGTCGTGCACGACCGCGCGGACCGCGGCGAGCATGCCGGCGGGGCTGTCGCTCTGGAAGATGTTGCGGCCCATGTCGACGCCGGCGGCGCCCTCCTGGATCGACCGGTAGGCCATCGTCAGGGCGTCGATCTCGGGCAGCTTCTTGCCGCCCGCGACGATGATCGGCACCGGGCAGCTCGCGGTGACGGTCTCGAAGCCCTCCTCGACGTAGTACGTCTTGACGATGTGGGCGCCCATCTCGGCGCTGATCCGGGTGGCCAGCCGGAAGTAGCGGGCGTCGCGGACCATGTCCTTGCCGACCGCGGTCACGCCGAGCACGGCCACGCCGTGCCGCTGGCCGGCGTCCACGAGCGCGGCCAGGTTGGCGACCGACCGCGACTCGTGCTCGCCGCCGACGAACACCTGGATGGCCACGGCCGCGGCGTTGAGGCGCAGCGCGTCCTCCATGTCGAGCGCGATGTGCTCGTCGGACAGCTCGCGCAGGATGCTCGGGCCGCCGCTGGCACGCAGCACGATGCCGGCGCCGGTGGTCGCGGGGATGCTGGTGCGCAGCGCGCCGCGGGTCATCATGATCGCGTCGGCGTCCGGGACGAGCGGGGCGATCCGGGTGTCGAGGCGCTCCAGGCCGGCCATCGGGCCGACGAAGTAGCCGTGGTCGAACGCCAGCATGACCGTGCGCCCGGTGTCCGGCCGGAAGATGCGCGACAGGCGGTTGCGCAGGCCCCAGTCCTGCCCGTGCGCGCCCTTGACGTGGAAGCCGCTCGCCGCGGGCCCGGCGGACGTCCCGAAGTCGCGGGCGTCGAGCAGGCCGTCGGTGTCAGCCATCAGTGTCGTCTCCTGTGCTAGTGGTGGTGGCGGTCGCGGTGCGCGATCGCCGTCTGAACAGTGATGCCGTACGGTCGCCTCCGCCGGCGAGGAAGAGGACGAAGAGCACCAGGCCGCCCTTGAGCAGGTTCTGCGCCGCGGTGCTCCAGCCGACGAGGTTGACCAGTCCGTCGAGCAGGATGAAGAAGAGGGCCGCGCCCCACACGCCCACCGGGACCGCCCGGCCGCCGGAGATGAGCGTGCCGCCGATGACCACGACGGCCACCGAGTCGAGCAGGTAGCGGGTGCCGAGATCGGCCGAGGGCGCGATGTAGGCGGCGAGCAGCGCGCCGGTCAGCCCGGCCAGCGCCCCGCTCAGCAGGTAGGTCGACCCGATGATCCGGGCGACCGGGATGCCGGCCCGTTCGGCGGCCCGGCGGCTCTGGCCCACCGCGATCAGCGACCGGCCGTAGACCGTACGGCGCAGCAGCGCGACGACGAGCACGGTCAGCACCGCGATCGCCAGCGCGAGGAGCGGAACGCCGGCCGGGCGCAGGTTGAGCGCCGAGCGCAGGCCGGGGTCGGGCACGGCGGTGAAGCCGTTGGCCATCGACAGCGTGATCGACGAGGCGACGAGCCCCGCGGCCAGCGTGGCGATGATCGGGGGGACGGACAGGCCGAGGATGGCCACGGCGCTGACCGTCGCGACGAGGACGCCGACGCCGATCCCCGCGAGGATCCCCACGGCCGCCGAGCCGGTCGCAGAGGCCGCCGCCACCGAGACGAACCCGGCGAGCGAGATGACCGACCCCACCGACACGTCGATGTTGCCGGGGCCCGCGGTGATGACCAGCATCTGCCCGAGCCCGACGATGACGAGGTACGGCGCGAGCGACAGTGCGAGGGAGACGGTCTGCCCGCCGCCCTGGCCCGAGATGGCCAGGATCACCAGCCACACGAGCGCGGCGGCGGCGAAGCCCCAAATCCAGGGGCCGCTCCACGGGCGAGTCACGCGGATGTTCATCGCAGCACCTTCCCCACGACGACGCGGCCGGCGAGCACGGCCAGGACGATCACGCCTTGCACGGCCGACTGCATGTCGGACCGCACGTCGAGCAGGCTGAGGACCACGCTGACCAGCCCCAGCGTCACCCCGCCGATCGCGGCGCCCCACGGCACCGCGTTGCCGCCGGAGAAGGAGCCCCCGCCGAGGATCACCGCGGCCACGGTCATGAGCGTGTAGCTGGAGGCCGACGACACGTCTCCGCCGCCGGTCTGGGAGGCCAGGACGAGGCCGGACAGCACGCCGAGCGCGCCGGCCGTCGCGTAGGCGATGACGCGGGAGGTGAGCGGGCGCAGGCCGGCCCGCCGCAGCGCGACCGGGTTGCTGCCCAGCCCGCGCATCCGCACGCCGGCGGCGCTGCGCGCGGTGAGCAGGTAGACCACCAGCGCGACGACCAGGATCGGCAGCAGCGGCGCCGGGAAGCCCGCGGGCTGCCACGCGCCGAACGACGCCAGCCACCCGGGGGTCGTGCCGCCCGGCGTCGGCAGCAGGAACAGGCCCAGCCCGAGCCAGACGAACGAGGCGCCGAGGGTCGCGATCAGCGCCGGCACCTCGCGCAGGTGGATGAGCAGGCCGAGCACGGCGTACGCCGCGACCAGCCCGAGCAGGACGAGCACGCCGACGAGGGGGGACGACACCAGCAGGGTGGCGGAGACCACCGTGACCAGGCCGACGAAGTTGCCGATCCCGAGGTCGATGTCGCCGACCGCCATGAGCGTCATCTGCGCCTGCGCGGCGATCACCAGCGGCACGGTCGCGGACAGGACCAGCGTGAGGCCCTCCACGGTCAGCACGCCCGGCTGGAGCGACGAGCAGACGCAGATCATCGCGATCAGGGCGACGGCGCTGACCGCGGCCGGGGCGGAGCGGCGCATCCGCGCGCGGTCGGGCAGCGCAGGAGCGAGAAGCTGGGCCATCAGTCGTTTCCTCCGTCCTCGTTGAAGGAGACGGCGATGATGCGTTCCTCGGAGATCTCCTCGCCCGTCAGTTCGGCCACGATCCGGCCGGCCCGGAAGACGTAGACTCGGTCGCAGTGGGCCATCTCGGCGTTCTCGCTGGAGTACCAGACGATGCTCCGGCCCTTAGCCGCCTCCTCCCTGATGAGGCGGTACAGATCGGTCTTGGTGTGCACGTCCACGCCGCGGAACGGGTCGTCGAGCAGCACGAGCCCGGCGGGGGAGGCGAACGCGCGGGCGACGATGACCTTCTGCTGGTTGCCGCCGCTCAGCTCGGTGATCCCGGCCTCCGCGCCGCCCCTGATGGCCAGGCGCTTCACCCAGTCGCCGACGACCGCGCGCTCCTCGGCCGGGCGGCGCAGCCCGCGCCGGGCGATGCCGCGCAGCGCGGTCACGATCAGGTTGTCGCCCACGCTCCACAGGGGCAGGACGCCCGACCGCTGCCGGTCGCCCGGCACGTACGCCCGCGTCACCTTCACCGTGGTGTCGCGCCGGACGGGCCGCCACAGGCGTTCGAGCACCTCCTGCTGGCCCTGGCCGGCCAGCCCGGCGAGGCCCACGACCTCGCCCTTGCCGACCCGCAGGGTGACCTCGCGCAGGCCGGGGCCGGTGGCGCCGCGCAGCTCGGCCACCGTCTCCCTCGTGGCGGCCCCGCCGGCGGCCGTCCGCGTCCCGGCCGCCGCCGGAGCGGCGACGTGGGCTCCCATCAGCTCCAGGACGTCCGGCTCGCCGAGCCCGGCGGCGGGCCGTTCGGCGGTGACCGCGCCGTCGCGCAGCACGGCCACCCGGTCGGCCACCGAGAGGACCTCGCGGATGCGGTGCGAGATGAGCAGCACGGCCGTGCCGGTCTCGGTCAGCCTGCGCACGTAGGCGTACAGCGACCGGGCGGCGTCCGGGCCGAGCGACTCGGTGGGCTCGTCGAGGATCAGCAGGTCGAGCCGGTCCACCAGGCAGGCCCGGGCGATCTCCACCATCTGGCGCCGGGCCAGCGACAGGTCCTCCACCCGGTCGCGCGGGGAGACGCCGTGGCCGGGGAACATCTCGTCGAGGCGGCGGCGCACCGCGTCGCTCGCCGCCCGCCGCCACCCCAGGCGGGGCAGGCAGTGCCGCGAGGACACCCACATGTTCTCCGCCACGGTGAGGTCGGGGCACAGTGACGTCTCCTGGTAGGCCATCCGCACCGACCGGAAGTCCCCGGCGGACGCCTTCCTCCCGTGGACGAGGACCGTGCCCGTGTCGCAGGCCTCCAGCCCGGCGAGCACGCGCATGAGCGTGCTCTTGCCCGCGCCGTTGTGACCGACCAGCCCGAGCACCTCGCCCGCGCGGACCTCCAGGTCCACGCCCGTCAGCGCCCGGGTGCGCCCGTACGCCTTGGTCACGCCCCTGGCGGTGACGACGGGCGGCCGGGCGGCCGGTCCGGTGTCCGTCTCCGGCGGCGCCGTGCCGCCGGCCGGGAGATTGTCGACGTGCATGCCCGGTCTCCTCCGTCTCCTCCGTGCCGTGGTCGATGTGAAGCCGCGTCAGCCCGCGGCGGACGGGATCGGCGGCTGGACCGGCTTGCCGCCGGTCTTGACGGCCTCGACCTGCTGGCGGAACAGCTCACGCGTCCACGGCCAGGCGGCGTACTCGTCGGGCTTGAGCACCGAGGCCCAGGCGTCGCGGTCCTTCTGCTCGATCAGGACGATCGGGAAGGTCATCTGCTTGGGCACGTCCTTGCCGTCGAGCAGGTCCAGGGCCTCCCAGAGGGCGGCGACCGACTGGCCGGGGTCGGACATGACCGCGACGGAGCCGTTGTCGATCTTGTTGTCCCGCCAGTAGCTCAGCGCGCGGCCGTTGGTCTCGAAGTCGACCGCCGGCACGGGCTTGCCCGCCGTCGCGAACGCCTGGGCCACGCCGTAGCCGTCGCCGCAGCCGATGACGCCGTCCACCTTCGGCACGCTGGACAGCACGCCGAGCACGGCCTTCTGCGCGGTGGCGCCGTCGCACATGCCGGTGACCGTCGCCACGGTCTTCACTCCGGGGTAGTCCGCGAGGATCTTCTTGGTGGTGTCGAGCATCTCGGCCTCGGGCTGGGAGCCGACCACGCCGCGGCTCACGATGACCGAGCCCTTGCCGCCGATGCCCTCCAGCAGCGGCTTGGCGGCGTACGTCGCCCAGTCGACGAAGCTGTTCTGCAGCACGTGCGCGCAGGGCGCGTCGATGGCGGAGTCGAAGACCACGACCTTGACGCCGGCCGTACAGGCCTGCTGGATCACCGGCTGCAGCGCGGTCGGCGACGCGGGGTCGATGAGCAGCGCGTCGGGCTTCTGCAGCAGCAGGCTCTTGATCTGCGCGACCTGCTCGGTCGCCGAGTTCTCGCCCGGCGCGTTCACGACCTTGTACTTGCCGATCAGTCCGTCGGTCTTGGCCTGCTCGGCGGCGGCCTCGAACTTGGCGATCATCGTCTGGCGCCAGCCGTTGCCGATGAAGCCGTTGCTCAGCGCGATGAAGGGCTTGTCACCGCCGCCGCCCGCGGACCCGCCGGCGGCGTCCGCGGTGGCACCGGAGTCGCCGGAGCCGCAGCCCGCGGCCAGTACGGCGAGAGCGGAGATCGCCGCGGCGGAGGCGGCGCGCCAGGGCCGGCGTGTGGGACGCATGTGCATGGTGTCTCCAGAGAGCGGGTTCGCGAGGGGGGAGAGTCGGCGTGAAGGCATCGCCCGAACGGCCTGTCATTACAGGCCTGTAGTGACAAGCAAACTAAGCGGGCGTTACGGGCATGTCAAGAGCCTGTTTTTGGTCACTTCGGACCGTCGGCAGCGGATAATCTTGGTGACAGTCGGGCCCACTTGTAGTTACAGGTCGCAGTGGGGCATTCTGCTGCGGTGCCGCCGAGGAGGTTCCCGTGACGATGACCTATCCCCCCCTCAACCGCGACGGGGCGGAACCGCTGTGGATGCAGCTCATGCGGGCGTTGCGCGCGGAGATCGAGAGCGGCGTGCGCGGGCCGGACCAGCCGCTGCCGTCGGAGGCCGAGCTGAGCGACCTGTTCGGGGTCTCCCGCACGGTCGTCAGGGAGGCGCTGCGCGAGCTGGTCCAGCAACGGCTGATCTACAAGGTGAAGGGCAAGGGAGCCTTCGTCGCGCCCCGCAAGACCGAGCTGAGGTTCGTCGGGTCGATGTCCGGGTCCGCCGACGACCTGCGGGAGTCGGGGCGCCGGGTGACCACGCAGACCGTCCGCCAGGCGCTCGGCGAGGCCGACGAGCGGGAGGCCGCGCTCCTGCGGATACCGCTGGGGGAGCAGGTCGTCCGGCTACGCAGGCTCCGCCGGGTCGACGGCCAGCCGTGGCTGCTGGTCGACACCGCCCTGCCCGCCCGGCTCGTCCCCGGGCTCGAACGCGCCATCCTGGAGAACCAGTCGCTGTACGACGTGCTGCGCCGCCGCTACGGCATCGAGCCCGCGGCGGCCGACCGCTGGATAGAGGCGGTCTTCCCCAACCGGGAGGACGCGGCCCTGCTGGAGGTGTCGACCTCGACGCCGCTGCTCGGCATCGAGTCGGTCGCGTGGCTTGAGGACAACACCAGGTTCGAGGCCTACTACGCCCTCCACCGCAGCGACCAGACGCGCTTCTACGTCGGCATCCGCTGATCCCCGTCGTTCACAGGCCGCCGAGTTGGGAGGCCGCGCGGATGGCGAGCCAGACCTCGGCGAAGTCGCCGGTCGCCGACAGGTCGCGCCCGGTCAGCGCGCCGAAACGGCGCAGCCGGTAGGACAGCGTGTTGGGGTGCACGTGCAGGGCCCGCGCGGCGTCGTCGACGCGGCGGTCGCGCTCCATCCACGTCCGGACCGACGCGATCAGGTCAGAGCCGTGCTCGGCGTCGTACCGCAGGACGTCGCCGAGCACGTGCTCGACCAGAGCGGCCAGCACGTCCACGTCGTCCGGCAGCCACCGGCCCGTGGTGTCCTCGCCGTAGGCGACCAGCGGCCTGCCCGCCTCGGCGGCGCGGGAGGCGGCCCACAACGCCTCGCGCTGGGCGACGCGCAGCGACGACCCGGGCGGCAGGGGGCGGCTGGCGCCGGCGGCGATGCCCGGCACCGCCTCCAGCTCCGCGGCGCCGACGGCCGCCGACGTCAGCACGTACAGGTCCCGGTGGCGGCGCAGCATGAGGTGCGGGTGCTCGCCGAGGGCCTGGACGACGGCGTCGTCGGCGGCGTCGCGCACCACGAGCAGCACGACGTCGCGGTCCGATGGCAGGCCCATCAGGGCGAGCCTGCGCCGGGCGGTCTCCGGGTCGAGCACGTCCTGCAGCAGCTCGGCCAGCGTCTCCGCGCCCTGGCGGCGCAGCGTCTCGCGCTCGCTGCGCACCATCGCCACCCGCAGGGCGGCGACGGTCGCGATGTGCTGGACCACGGCGAGCCCGGCCGGGCGGGCCCCCTCCCGCTCGAAGGCGACCAGGAACCCGGCCGGCCCGCCGGGCGCGGGCACCGGGAGCGCGAACCCGCCCGGGATCGTCGGCGGCGCGTCCGCCGAGGCGGGCAGCCGTACGGACGGCGGCGGCGCCGGCACGCCGGGCAGCAGCGGGCGGCCCTGTGGTGTGCTCAGATAGATGTCGTAACCCGACAGCCGTTCGAGCCGCCCGAACAGCCCGGCCGTGTCCAGCCCCTCGGACGCGAGCCAGCGCAGCGCGCCGAACACCTGGAGCTGGGCCCCCAAGCGCTGGCGGGCGTCCTCCTGCACGGCCGCCGCGACCTCCTGCGCGATCGCGATGAACGGCACGGCCAGCGGCACCTCCAGCACGGGGAACCCCCGCTCCTCGGCGGCGTCGAGGAAGGCCCGGCGCAGCGGGGGGACGTGCAGGCCCGCGCTGAGCGCGAGCGCGGCCACCCCCGCGTCGTCGAGTCGCTCCAGGTACGCGCGCTGCGCCGCGGCGGTGCGCGGGACCCCGATGCCGGTCGTCATGATCACCTCGGCCCCGAGCAGCCAGGGTGTGGGATCCTCCAGCTCGCTCACGTGGGCCCAGGAGACCGACCTGCCGAGGCCGCGCTCGCCCGCCAGCACCCTCAGCTGCAGCGCGGGGGAGCGCAGCAGGTCCTCCACGGTGTTGTGCGCGTCCACGACGGCCAGCCTATTTCCCGTGGCCGGAGGCGAACCGCGCCGCCGCGGAGGCCGTCGCCGGGGCCCGCCCGCCCAGGTGGCCTACGATCTGATCGGCCCGCTCGCGCCCGCAAAGGCCTGACACCAGGAGAAGCGATGATCGTCGACCTGTCGGTGCCCGTCGTGAGCGGCATGCCCGTCTACCCAGGAGACCCGGAGGTGGAGATCGCTCCCGCCCTCACCGTGGCGGCGGAGGGGGTGAACGTCCTCGGCCTGCACCTCGGGTCGCAGTCCGGCACGCACGTGGACGCGCCGTACCACATCGACGACGCGCTGCCCACGCTCGACGCCCTTCCGCTGGAGCGGTTCCTCGGTCCGGCGGTGGTCCTCGACGCCCGGGGCCTGCCACCGCGCGCGCCGATCACCTCCGCGATGTTCGCGACGGTGGCCGGGCGGCTGGGCCCGGGGACCGTCCTGCTGGTCGCGACGGGCTGGGACGAGCACTGGGGCACGCCGGGCTACCTGGCCCACCCCTACATGGAAGCGGAGACCGCCCGCGAGATCGTCGCCGCAGGCGTGCGGACCGTCGGCGTCGACGCCCTCAGCGTCGACCCCACCCCGGCTCCCGCCGACCTGCCGGCGCATCGCGTCCTGTGCGGCGCGCACGCCGTCATCGCGGAGAACCTGCGCGGCCTCGGCCCGCTCCTGGAGGCCCAGGCCGACGGCCGCCCGATCGAGGTCTCCCTGCTGCCGCTGCGTCTGCACGCCGCCGACGGGTCGCCCGTACGCGCCGTCGCCCGGATCGGCTGAGGGAGGCCGGGGCCTGCCGTCAGTGCGTGCCCCAGGAGTAGGTCTGCTTGTGCAGCTTGAGGTAGACGAACGTCTCGGTCGCGCGCACGCTGGAGATCGCCCGGATCTTCCCGAGGATCTCCAGCAGGTGGGTGTCGCCCTCGCAGACCACCTCGACCATGATGTCGACCGAACCGGCCGTGAGCACCACGTAGTCGATCTCGGGGATCTGCGACAGCTCGTCGGCGACCCGCTCCAGGTCGCCCTCGCACTTGATGCCGATCATGGCCTGGCGGGGGAAGCCCAGGGTGAGCGGGTCGGTGACGGCGACGATCTGCATGACGCCGAGATCGAGCAGGCGCTGCACACGCTGGCGCACCGCGGCCTCCGACAGTCCCACCGCCTTGCCGATGGCGGCGTACGGCTTTCGCCCGTCCATCTGAAGCTGCTCGATGATCTGCTTGGAGATCTCGTCGAGCACCACCGGCCCACCCTTCGCGGCAGCCGCGCGAGCCTTAGGCGGAGTCGTCATCCTCGGGGGGTGTCCTCTCTTGGCGGGCTTCGGCCGCCGTAGCGACCTGGTGTTACAGCACCGTTTTTGACATGTTGCGATCGTGATCTGACATGTTGTCAGCTCCGTCGCTCACGTCAAGCGATTCCGTAGCAATTTGGTATCTTAGCGACGAAATCCCTTGTCGTAGGCTCTTTCCTCTGCCAGAGTCGCGACAACTCAGCCACCTCAACAGGAGGTCAACGGTGACCACCCGTCTCCAGAACTTCGTGAACGGGAAGTTCGTCGACGCCGCGAGCGGCCGTTTCTCCGACGTCGTAGACCCTACGACGGGCGAGGTCTACGCCCAGGCACCGGTGTCGGGTCAGGAGGACGTCGACGCCGCGTACGCCGCCGCGACGGCCGCCTTCGAGACGTGGGGCCAGACGACGCCGGGCGAGCGCGCCGCGCTGCTGCTGAAGGTCGCCGACGCGATCGAGGCCCGCGCCGACGAGATCAACGAGGCCGAGTGCCGCAACACCGGCAAGCCCCGCGCCCGCATGGCCGAGGACGAGACCCCGGTCGCCGCCGACCACTTCCGGTTCTTCGCCGGCGCGGCCCGCACCCTGGAGGGCCCCACCGCCGGGGAGTTCCTCGCCGACCACACCTCGGTGATCCGGCACGAGCCGATCGGCGTCATCGGCCAGGTCACGCCGTGGAACTACCCGATGATGATGGCGGTCTGGAAGATCGCCCCCGCTCTCGCGGCCGGCAACACGATCGTGCTCAAGCCGTCCGACACCACCCCGGTCTCCACGCTGAAGCTGGCCGAGATCCTCGGTGACGTCCTGCCGGCCGGCGTCTTCAACGTCGTGACCGGCGACCGGGAGACCGGCTCGCTGGTCGTCGGCCACCCGGCCGCGAGCATGGTCGCGATCACCGGCTCGGTCGGCGCGGGCATGTCGGTCGCCAGGACCGCCGCCGAGGACCTCAAGCGCGTCCACCTTGAGCTGGGCGGCAAGGCCCCGGTCGTGGTCTTCGAGGACGTCAAGGACATCAAGGCCGTCGCCGAGGCGATCGCCGGGGCGGGCCTCTACAACGCCGGCCAGGACTGCACCGCCGCCTGCCGCGTGCTGGTGCAGGAGAGCATCCACGACGAGTTCGCCGCGGCGCTGGCCGAGGCCGCCGCCGCCACCAAGCTGGGCGGCCTCGACGTGGAGGACGCCTACTTCGGGCCGCTGAACAACGCCAACCAGCTCGCCCGGGTCGAGGGCTTCTTCCAGCGGCTTCCCGAGCACGCCAAGGTCCTCACCGGCGGCGCCCGCGTCGGCGACAAGGGCTTCTTCTTCGCCCCGACCGTGGTGGACGGGCTGAAGCAGGACGACGAGATGGTGCAGGACGAGATCTTCGGTCCCGTCATGACCGTCCAGACGTTCACCGACGAGGCCGACGCGCTGGCCAAGGCCAACGGCGTCCGCTACGGCCTGTCCGGCTCGGTGTGGACCTCCGACCACGGCCGCGCGATGCGGATGTCCAAGCGGCTCGACTTCGGCGTCGTCTGGGTCAACACCCACATCCCGTTCGTGTCCGAGATGCCGCACGGCGGCTTCAAGCACTCGGGCTACGGCAAGGACCTGTCCGTCTTCGGGCTGCACGACTACACCCGCGTCAAGCACGTCATGCACTACATCGGCGAATAGGTACGCCCGGCTCCGGCCGGACACCTATCGAAAAAGAGGGATAAGCCTGGAATGACAGAGATCCAGGCGGGCCCGGGGGCAGCCGTCGCGGCTGCCCCCGTATCAGGAGACGTGCCCGCCATCGAACTCGACAACGTGGTCAAGGAGTACGTCTCGCACGGCGAGGTCGTACGGGCGGTCAAGGGCGTGAGCCTCGCCATCGCGGAGGGGGAGTTCTTCTCCCTCCTCGGCCCCTCAGGCTGCGGCAAGACCACCAGCATGCGAATGATCGCCGGGTTCGAGGACCCCACACAGGGGGTCGTCAGGCTCCACGGGGAGGACGTCACGAACGTTCCTCCGAACAAGCGTGACATCAACATGGTGTTCCAGTCCTACGCGCTGTTCCCGCACATGAACGTCTGGGACAACGTCGCGTTCGGGCTCAAGCGCAAGAAGGTCCCCGACGCGGAGATCAAGCGCCGCGTCGGCGAGATCCTGGAAGTGGTGGACCTGGTCGGCCGCGAGAAGCGCCGGCCGAAGGAGATGTCGGGAGGCCAGCAGCAGCGCGTCGCGCTCGCCCGCGCCCTGGTCAACCGGCCCCGCGCGCTCCTGCTCGACGAGCCGCTCGGCGCGCTCGACCTCAAGCTCCGCCAGGCCATGCAGATCGAGCTCAAGCGCATCCAGCGTGAGGTCGGCATCACGTTCGTCTACGTGACGCACGACCAGAGCGAGGCGCTGACGATGAGCGACCGCATCGCGGTCATGAACGACGGCCTCGTGGAGCAGCTCGCCGAACCCCGCGAGATCTACGAGCGGCCCGCCAGCAAGTTCGTGGCCGGGTTCATCGGCACCTCCAACCTGCTGAGCGGCACCGTCCAGCAGGTCGCCGGCGACACCGCCGTGCTCGCGCTCGGCGCGAGCGACCGGATCCTCGTCCCCGCCGACGGCGTGCTGTCGGCCGGCGCCACGGTCGACCTCACGGTCCGGCCCGAGAAGATCAAGATCGCGAAGGACCAGCCGGAAGGCGACCTCAGCGTGGTCCGGGGGACGGTGGCCGAGGTCGTCTACCTCGGCACCTACAACAGCTACGTCGTCGTGCTCGGCGACGGCGCCGAGATCACGGTGTTCGAGCAGAACGCGAACGACAGCACGATCACCGCCGAGCGAGGCGACACGGTCTGGCTCTCCTGGCAGCCCTGGCACTCCTACGCGCTGCGGTAAGTCCCCGAACCCCTGGTTTGCAGAACCCGGTCCCCAGAACCCGGAGCACGAACCCCATGAACGACCCCTTTGGGCAGGATCCTGCCCTTCTTCGCGGCATGACCCAGCGACGGCTGGGACGGCGTGACGCCTTCCGCCTCGCGGGCCTGTCGGCCGCCGGGCTCGCCCTCGCCGCCTGCGGCGTCCAGGGCAAGGGCACGGCCCGGCCCACCTCCTCGGCGCAGGTGCAGTCCGAGGTGGAGAAGTACTGGTCGGGCAAGGCGAAGAACGGCCACGTCGACTTCGCCAACTGGCCGCTCTACATGGACCCCAAGAAGCCCGAACTCAAGGAGTTCACCAAGCGCACGGGGATCACGGTGACCTACAAGGAGGTCATCCAGGAGACCACCGGCTGGTACGCCAAGATCCAGCCGCAGCTGGCCGCCGGGCAGTCGATCGACTACGACCTGATGGTCTTCACCAACAGCGTCCAGCTCACCCAGCTCATCAAGCTCGGCTACCTGGTGCCGCTCGACCACGACCGGCTGCCGAACTTCACCAAGAACGTCGGGGCGCGGTACACCCAGGAGGCGTTCGACCCGGGCAACGTCTACACCGTCCCGTGGGCGTCCGGCATGACCGGCATCGCGTACAACCCGAAGTACATCGACACGCCGCCGACGAGCTACTCGGCCCTGTGGGACCCGAAGTACAAGGGCAAGGTCGGCATGATGGCCGACTCGCAGGAGATCGCTAACTTCGCGATGTTCGCGCTCGGCATCGACCCGAGCAAGTCCACCCCGGCCGACTGGGAGAAGGCGGCAGCGAAGCTCACTGAGCAGCGCGACTCGGGGATCGTCCGGAAATACTACGACCAGTCGTACATCGACCCGCTGGCCAAGGGCGACATCTGGATCTGCCAGGCGTGGTCCGGCGACATCTTCCAGAAGAACCTCTCCGACGGCACGGACCTGAAGTTCGTGATCCCGCAGGAGGGCGCCACGATCTGGACCGACAACTTCATGATCCCGAAGACCGCCGCCAACCCGGTCGACGCGATCACCCTGATCGACTTCTTCTACGACCCCGAGATCGCGGGAAGCCTGGCGGAGTACATCAACTACGTCACCCCGGTCCCGTCCGCCAAGGACGCCATCCTCGCCGACGCGGCCAAGGCGTCCGGGTCCGACAAGAAGACCCTCCAGACGATCGCCGACAGCCCGCTGGTGTTCCCGAGCGACGACGACTACGCCAAGCTGCGAACCTACGTGACCTTCGACAACAGCGAGGAGCACAAGAAGTTCGAAAGCATCTTCCAGCCCATCACCACGTCATGAGCAGGCTCAGGGCGGCGCTCACGCCGTACGCGCTGATCTTCCCGGGCGGTCTCTGGCTCTCGATCTTCTTCGTGGTCCCGATGATCGTCATGCTGTCCCTGTCGCTGCAGTCGGGCAGCGTCGAGGACGGCTACGCCTTCACCTTCAACTGGCACTCGTACGCCGACGGGCTGGCGAACTACCACGACCAGATCATCCGGTCGTTGCTCTACGGCCTGGCCTCGACCGTGCTGCAGATCGTCATCGGCTTCCCGGTGGCCTACTGGATCGCGTTCAAGGGCGGCAGGCACAAGTCGGTCTACCTGTTCCTGCTGCTGCTGCCGTTCCTGGTGTCGTTCGTGCTGCGGACGATCTCCTGGCAGTTCCTGCTGTCGGACAACGGCATCCTGCTCGGCCCGCTGAAGAACATCGGGCTGCTGCCCGACGGCTTCCGCGTCCTCGCCACCCCGTACGCCGTGATCGGCGGCCTCGCGTACAACTTCCTGCCGTTCATGGTGCTGCCGATGTACGTGGCGCTGGAGCGGATCGACCCGCGCGTCCTCGAGGCGGCGCAGGACCTGTACGCGAGCCGGTTCCAGACGTTCCTGCGCGTGGTGCTCCCGCTGTCGCTGCCGGGCGTCTTCGCCGGTGTGCTGATGACGTTCGTGCCGGCGACGTCGGACTACGTCAACGCGTCCGTGCTCGGCGGCACGAACACGACCATGATCGGCAACGTGATCCAGAACCAGTACCTGGTCACGCAGGACTACCCGACGGCGTCCGCGCTGTCGTTCACGCTGATGGCGCTCCTGCTCGTCGGCATCTTCGCCTACGCCAGAGCGCTCGGCACCGAGGACGTGCTGGAGGTGGCGGCCCGATGAGGCAGGGACTGCTGAGGGGGCGCGGCCTCCAGATCTACACGTGGCTGGTGGTCGCCTGGCTGGTCGTGCCGATCGCGGTCATGATCCTGTTCGGGTTCAACGACACGCACGGCCGCTACAACACCGCCTGGCAGGGCTTCACCCTCAAGTGGTACGGCAAGCTGTTCGAGATCGGCGACCTCACCCAGGCGCTGCTGAACTCGCTGCTCATCGCGGTGCTGACGATGATCATCGCGGGTGTGCTCGGCTCGCTCATCGGGCTGGCGCTGGGCCGCTACCGCTTCCGCGGGTCGGCGACGATGAACGTCGTGATGTTCGCGGCCATCTCCTGCGCCGAGATCGTGATGGGCGCGTCGCTGCTGTCGCTGTTCGTCACCCTCGCCATGCCGCTGGGGTTCTGGACGATCGTGATCTCGCACGTCATGTTCTCGATCTCGTTCGTGGCGGTGACCGTACGGGCCCGGGTGATGACGCTGGACCGCTCGCTGGAGGAGGCCGCCAGGGACCTCGGAGCCGGGACCTGGACCACGTTCCGCCTGGTCACCCTTCCGATGATCTTTCCGGGTGTGCTGGCCGGGTCGATGCTGGCGTTCGCCCTGTCCATCGACGACTTCGTGATCACCAACTTCAACGCGGGCGGGACCGTGACGTTCCCGCTGTGGATCTGGGGAGCCACCCGCGTGGGAATCCCGCCCCAGGTCAACGTCATGGGCACGCTGATCTTCGCGGCCGGCGTGCTGATCGCCGTGGTCAACGCCCTGATGGCCCGTCGCAGGAACTGACATAGGACCCTGTAAGAACCTGTGAGATCCCCGGGATCTCGAGGGGAAGTGAAATGTGTGAGTCCGCTGAAAGCTCTCGCTGACGCGGAGCGCAAACCGTACTGGCTGGACCGGCCGATCGCGCCCGAGCCGCTGCCCCCGCTGACAGGAGACGTCACGGCGGATCTGGCGGTGGTCGGCGGCGGCTTCACCGGTCTGTGGACCGCCCTGATGGCCAAGGAGCGCGACCCCTCGCTCGACGTGGTCCTCCTCGAGGGCCGCGCGGTCGGGTGGGCCGCCTCCGGCCGCAACGGCGGGTTCTGCGCGGCGAGCCTGACCCACGGGCTCGGCAACGGCCAGGACCGCTGGCCCGCGGAGATCGCCGTGCTGGAACGGCTCGGCAGGGAGAACCTCGACGAGATCGAAAGCACCCTCACCCGGTACGGCGTCGAGTGCTCCTTCGAGCGGAGCGGCGAGCTGCGGGTGGCCACCGAGGAATGGCAGCTCCCCGGGCTCGACGAGGAGGTGGGCGCGGCGGCCTCGCTCGGCCTGCGGCTTGAGCGGCTCGACCGCGAGCAGGTGCGGGCCGAGGTGGACTCCCCGACGTACCTCGGCGGCGTGTGGGACCGGCAGGGCGTCGCCATGGTCGACCCGGCGCGGCTGGCGTGGGGGCTGCGCGACGTCTGCGTGCGGCTCGGCGTGCGCGTCTTCGAGCACACGCCGGTGCGCTCCCTGCACGACGACGGCGTCGCGCTCGAGCTGGGCACGCCGAAGGGCCGGGTCAGGGCCGGGCGGGTGGCGCTCGGCACCGGGGTCTTCCCGCCGCTGCTGCGCCGGCTCAGGCACTTCCTCGTGCCGGTGTACGACTACGCGCTGATGACCGAACCGGTGCCGGACGACCTGCTGGCGGAGATCGGCTGGCGCAATCGCCAGGGCATCGGCGACTCGGCCAACCGGTTCCACTACTACCGGCTGACCGACGACAACCGGATCCTGTGGGGCGGCTACGACGCCGTCTATCACAACGGCGGCCTGGTCAAACCGGAGTACGACCAGCGCGACGCCACCTTCGAGAAGCTCGCCACGCACTTCTTCGAGACGTTCCCGCAGCTCCACGGCCTGCGCTTCACGCACAGGTGGGGCGGGGTCATCGACACCTGCAGCCGGTTCAGCGCCTTCTTCGGCACGGCGTACGGCTCGCGCCTCGCCTACGCCGCCGGATACACCGGCCTCGGCGTGGGCGCCACCCGGTTCGGGGCCAACGTGATGCTCGACCTGCTGCAGGGCCGGGTGACCGAGCGCACGGACCTGCGCATGGTGCGGCAGAAGCCGGTGCCGTTCCCGCCCGAGCCCGTGCGGTCCGGGGTCATCCAGCTCACCCGCTGGGCCATCGCGCGGGCCGACGAGCACGAGGGCCGCCGCAACGCCTGGCTGCGCACCCTCGACGCCCTCGGCGTCGGCTTCGACTCCTAGGTCGTGGGCCGCCCGCGATGCCGCCGTCAGGCGGTGAGCCAGCGGAGCGGGTTCTCGTGGGTGATGAGACGCAGGGTGTCGCCGTCCACGCCGGCCTCCCGCAAAGCCGGGAGGACGGTGGAGAACAGCCGGCCGTAGCCCTGCCCGCCGTAGCCGGCCAGGTGCTCACGCAGGCGTACGCCGCTGCTGAGCAGGACGCGCTCGGCGTGGCCGGCGTCGAGGAGGGTGAGGACGTCCTCGACGTCGTCCACGCTCACGTACGCCCCGGTCTCGGCGATCTTGCGCTGGGCCAGCGGGTCGCCGGTGCGGGCGCTGAGACGCCGGGCGGGGACGTTCTGCGAGAGCAGGAGTTCGAGCAGTTCCAGGCCGCCCGTCGCGACCGGGAGGTCGGTGCGCAGCGAGGCGCGGGCGGCGGCGGTGACGGCCCGCTCCTCCGCGGGGGTGGGCGCCTCGTCCCACGCGGCGGCGACGATGACCCCCGGCCGCGCGCCCGTGCCGTCCAGCCCGGCGCCGATCTCGTGCAGCAGGTCGGCGGTCAGGTCCTCCACGCCGTACCGGGTGATGGCCTCACCCGCGAACGGCTGCGCGGCGAAGCCGGTGGCCGCCACGATCGGGACCCGCGAGGCCATCGAGATCCGGGCGAGCGCGGCGGGGTCGCGCGCCATCCCGATGCAGCTGTGCTCCACGATCAGGCCCAGCGACTGCTCCCTGCCGAGGAGCTTGACCTCGGCCAGCACGTATCGCTCCTCGTCCAGCCACCGGTGGGGATCGGAGTCCACGCCGATCCCCCAGCGGGTGTCGGTGCGCAGGTGCTCGTACGGCAGCACCGGCCCGTCGATCTCGGAGACGGGGACGGCGCCCGTGACGGTCTGGATTCGGGGAAAATATGCGCCGGACATGAACGGACATTAACCGATTTTTTGCCGAAACCGCTCCCGAATCTCTAGATCTTTTACTGAAAGGGTCAGCTCATCGTCTTGCCGCCGTTGACGGCGAGCCGCTGACCGGTCACGAACCGGGCACCGGGGGAGGCGAGGAACGCCACCGTCTCGGCCACGTCCATCGGCACGCCCATGTGGCCCAGCGGGACGTCGCGCAGGTAGCCGGTGTAGTCCTCCGGGGGGACGTCCGCGTGGCGCTCCACCGGGATCCAGCCCGGCTCGACGGTGTTCACCGTGATCCCGTACGGCCCCAGCTCCCGGGCCCACGACCGGGTGAGCCCGTGCATCGCGGCCTTGGCGGAGACGTAGTGCCCGAACTCCGGGTTGCCGAGGTCGGCGACCTCGCTGCCCACGTTGACGATCCGGCCGGAACCGGCCTCGCGCATGCCGGGCAGCACGGCCTGCAGGATCAGCAGCGGGGCCTTGACGAAGAAGCGGAGCTGGCCGAGGTGGTCCTCCCAGGTCTGCTTCTCCACCGGCATCAGCGGCTGGGGGCCGGTGGCGTTGTTGACGACGACGTCGACGTGCCCGATCGCGGCCACGCCCTCCCGTACGGACTCCTCGTCGGTGACGTCGAACCGGGCCAGGCGGGCCGAGCCGCCGGCCGCGGTGACGCGGTCGACGACGGCGGAGGCCCCGGCCGTGTCGTTGGCGTAGTTGACGGCGACGTGCCAGCCGTCCGCGGCGAGCCGTTCGGCGATGACGGCGCCCAGACCTCGCGAGGCGCCCGTGACCAGTGCGGTACCCATGAGAACCGTGCCTATCACAGATCATGTTGGGGCAGGATGGTGCCCATGGATGAGATCGCCGCACTGGTGGACCGGGCCGAGATCATGGACGTCGTCACGGCCGTCTTCGACACCGTGGACGCCAAGAACTGGCCGGTGTGCCGGGAGCTGTTCGACGACGAGGTGGACGCCGACTTCACCAGCCTCAACGGCGGGGAGCCCGCCCGGATCAGCGCCGACGACCTCGTGGGCGGGTGGCGCACCGGCCTGCACGCCCGCAAGCAGAGCTTCCACACCGTGAGCAACTTCGCCGTGACGGTGGACGGCGCCGAGGCGCACGTGACCACCAAGGGGTACGCCTACAACCTGCTCGACGCGGCGCTGGGCGGCGGCATGTTCGAGGTGTGGGGCGTCTACCGGCTCCGGCTCGTACGGCAGGCCGAGGGATGGAAGGTCGTGGCCTTCGCGTTCGACGCCTGGCACACGCGCGGCGACGAGGCGGTGCGCACGCACAGGCTGGAGGACTAGCGGGTGATCGCCGGGACCTCGGTGTGCAGCCGCCGCAGGACCCGGCGGAAGGCCCAGATGGACGCCACGAAGGCCAGGCCGGTGACGACGGCGACGGCGGCGGTGCGGATGATCAGGTAGTCGCCGATCGACTCGTGCAGCAGCAGCCAGATGCTCATGGCCGAGTTGACCAGGAGGACGAACGCCCACAGCAGGGTGATGCGGGCGAAGAAGGTGCGGACGCGCTCGTGCCGCAGCACGAACGACGGCAGGTGGACGTAGTCGAGCGTGAGCCGCTGGACCAGCGGGCGGCGCATCCGCACCGACGCCAGGAGCACCATGCTGATGCAGATCGTGCCGAGCTCCGGCTGGATGAAGTAGAGGACGGGGCTGCCGGTCCACAACCCGATCACGGTGCGGAAGGTGATCGCGATCGTCGCCATGATCATCGTTCCCGGCACGGGCTGACGCCGGACGAGCCGCCACAGGACGCCCAGGTAGACCCACGACACCGCGGCCATCAGCGCGCCGCGCAGGCCCAGCACCGCGAGGGCCGTGTAGAAGACCACGAGGGGGGCCACAACGCCTTCGAGGAGCCGGGGCACCGCCTGCTTGATCAGCGCGGTGAGCCGTGGCAGTGCGAAGGGTGCGTGGTTCATGGCGACTCCAACGGGCCGGTGGGGGAGACCGACGCTGTAGTTGGGCAACGCGCCTACCCGGACATAGCGGACGGAAACGCCCGAGTTTGGCGGCTTCGTCGGTGGCTTACCGTACCTGACCGTCAGGCCTGTGGGGGCCGAATGCGCCAACCGCCCCCGCGCTTCATAACGGTACGGCATACCTCTCGCGGGCGTCCTGCCCGATGGAAAACCCCTGATCAGCGCTTTACCGGGGGCCGCTTGGCGCTTTCCCCGGGGGGCGGTGGACGCGGGTTACGTTGACGGCATGGACTCAGGTTTCGGCTATTTCGCAACGGATGATGCGGTTCGTCCTGATGCCTTGGCCCGGCTCGTCGAGCAGCGCGGCCACACGGCGCTGCTGTTCACCGAGCACACGCACATCCCGGTGCCGCCCGGCGGCCAGACGCCGAAGGACGAATGGGGAGGCGAACTGCCCCGGCGCTACTGGCACAGCTACGACCCGTTCGTCGCCTCGACGGCCGCGGGCGCCGCGACGACCCGGCTGCGCGTGGGGACGGGCATCTGCCTGGTGCCCGAGCACGAGCCCATCGGCCTGGCGAAGACGGTGGCGAGCGTGGACAACCTGACCGGCGGGCGGTTCGAGTTCGGCATCGGCGCCGGATGGAACCGCGAGGAGCTGCGCCACCACGGTGTCGATCCGGCCCGCCGCTTCGCCGTGATGCGTGAGCGCGTCCGGGCGATGCAGGAGATCTGGACCCGAGACGAGGCCGAGTTCCACGGCGACTTCGTGTCCTTCGACCCGATCTGGTCATGGCCCAAACCGGCGCAGAAGCCTTACCCGCCGATCCTGGTGGGCGGCGTCGGGCCGCGCGTGTTCGACCGCGTGCTCGCCTACGGCGACGCGTGGCTGCCCAACTACGGCCCGGGGATCCTGGAGCGCGTCCCCGAGCTGTTCCGGCGCGCCAACGAGGAGGGCAGGCACGTCGAGGTCGTGATGCTGTCCGCGCCGGCCGACCCCGGCGCGCTGGAGCAGTGCGAGAAGGCCGGGGTCTCCCGTGTCATGGCCTGGCTGCCGTCGGCCGGGTTGGACCGGATCGAGCGGGCGATGGACGCCTTCGAGAACGCCCTCGCCGACCTGCACGGCGAATGAGCACGGCCGGTGGGGAGCGAGCGTCAGCTCAGCGTCGCGGTGGCCAGCTTGGCGCCGAAGCCGAGGAAGAGCGCGCCGACCCCCGAGGTGAGCCCCGCGGCCAGCTTGCGACGGCGCCGGAAGTGGGTCGCGAGGAACGTGCCGCCGAAGATGAGCGTGCTCAGGTAGGCCACGCTGAAGACCTGCACGATCAGCGCCAGGATCAGGAACGACAGCGCCGGCGCGCCGTACGACGGGTCCACGAACTGCACGAAGAACGCCACGAAGAACAAGATGGCCTTGGGGTTGAGCAGGCTGATCGTGAACGCCTTGCGGAACGGGTCGCCCACCGGCGCGGGGACCCCCTCCTCCACGGCCTGGGACGCCTCCGTGACCTGAGAGGCCGCGGTCCCGTCGCGGGAGGCGCGCAGGGAGCGCCAGGCGCCGCGGAGCATGCCGAAGCCGATCCACGCCAGATAGATCGCGCCGGAGTACTTCACGATCGAGAACAGGAGGGGCGTGGACTTCAGCAGCGAGGCGACCCCCGCGGCCGACAGGAACATGAGGACCGAGTCGCCGGCGAAGACCCCGGCCGCCGCGCGGTAGCCCTGCCGCACGCCGCGCTGGGCGGCGGTGGACAGCACGAACACCGAGTTCGGCCCGGGCAGCAGGATGATCAGGAATGATCCCGCGATGTAGGTCCAGATGTTGGTGATCCCGAAGAACATGTCCGCTCCCGTCACGAAACCGCATGTCCTGTTATAGCCCTATCCAGGCGCCGGTCACAGTCGGTAGATTCCTATTGACTTGGTAGGGAACACCAGAGAATCCTGGGATGCATGACGTTGTGGAAGCCTGACCCCACCTTCTATCCCTCGCCCAGGGACGCGGCCGAGGCACCGCCGGAGAAGCTGGCCTACGTCGCCGCCTTCGACCGGTCGGCCCAGCGGCCCGACGCGCTCGCCGTGCTGGACACCGACCCCGGCTCCCCGTCCTACGGGAGCGTGGTCGGCTGGACCGACCTGCCGTACACGGGGGACGAGCTGCACCACTTCGGCTGGAACGCCTGCAGCAGCGCGCTGTGCCCCTACGCGCCGCACCCCCACGTCGAGCGGCGCTACCTGATCGTCCCCGGCCTGCGGTCGTCGCGGATCTACGTGTACGACACCAAGGACCGGGTCAGCCCGGAGCTCGTGAAGGTCATCGAGGCCGAGGAGCTGGGCAAGCGGGCCGGCTACTCCCGCCCGCACACCGTGCACTGCGGCCCCGAGGGGTTGTACGTCAGCGCGCTCGGCGGCTACGGCGACGACGGGCCCGGGGGCATCGCGATCCTCGACCACAACTCGTTCGACGTGCTCGGCCGGTGGGAGGTGGACCGCGGCCCGCAGTACCTGGCCTACGACTTCTGGTGGCACATCAACCACGACGTGATGATCACCTCCGAGTGGGGCACGCCCTCCATGATCGAGGACGGTGTGGTCGGCGAGCTGCTGCTCGGCCGCAAGTACGGCCACAAGCTGCACTTCTGGGATCTGCGCAAGCGTAAGCACGTCCAGGAGGTGGATCTCGGCGACCAGCACCAGATGACGCTGGAGCTGCGCCCCGCCCACGACCCGACCAAGACCTACGGCTTCGCCGGGGTCGTCGTCAGCGTCGAGGACCTGTCGGCCTCCGTGTGGCTGTGGCACAGAGATGTCGGGCACGGGGACGGCTCCCGCTGGGCGGCGCAGAAAGTGATCACCATCCCGGCCGAGCCAGCCTCGCCGGACGACCTGCCCGACGTGCTCAAGCCGTTCGGCGCGGTGCCGCCGCTGGTGACCGACATCGACCTGTCGGTGGACGACCAGCGCCTGTACGTCTCGTGCTGGGGCACCGGCGAGCTCAAGCAGTACGACGTGTCCGACCCGTTCAAGCCGGTCGAGATCGGCTCGGTCCGCCTCGGCGGAATCGTGCGGCGGGAGGCACACCCGGCCGCGCCGGACGAGCGGCTCGCCGGCGGGCCGCAGATGGTCGAGGTGAGCCGCGACGGCCGCCGCGTCTACGTCACCAACTCCCTGTACGGGGCCTGGGACGACCAGTTCTACCCCGACGGCGTGGGCGCCTGGATGGCGAAGATCGACACCGAGTCGTTCTCGCTGGACGAGCGGTTCTTCCCACACGGTGACGACTTCCGCGGCCTGCGCCCGCACCAGACCCGGCTCCAGGGCGGTGACGCGTCCTCCGACTCCTACTGCTACCCGTGACGCTGGCCGCGGTCGTCCTGCTCGGCGCCTTCCACGGGATCAACCCCGCGATGGGCTGGCTGTTCGCCGTCGCCCGGGGGCTGCAGGAGCGCAGCCGCGACCTGCTGCTGCAGTCCCTGCCGGTCATCGCGCTGGGCCATCTCGCGTCGGTGGCCCTCGTGGTGGCCGTCGTGTCGGCGACCGGGTCGCTGGTGACGGCCACGGCTCTCGCGATCGGGGCGGGCGTCGTGCTCGTCGGGTTCGGCCTGTGGCACCTGCTCGCCCGGCGGCACTTCCGCTGGGTGGGCATGCGGCTGTCGCTGCCGCAACTCGCCGCCTGGTCGTTCCTGATGTCGTCGGTGCACGGCGCGGGCCTGATGCTGCTGCCCGTGCTGACCCGCATGCCGGCGGGTCATCACGGGCACGTCCTGTCGGGCGGCATGCTCGTCGCCGGGGTGCACACGCTCGCGATGTTCCTCACGGCGACCGTGGTCGCCGTCGTGGTGTACGAGTTCCTCGGCGTCGCCGTCCTGCGCCGGGCCTGGTTCAACCTCGACAGGATGTGGGCGTTCGCCCTGGTGGGAGCGGGCGTCGTCACCCTGGTCGGCGCCATCTGAGCGGCGTCACCTGAACGACCGACGGACGGGCAGGCGTCGCGGCCGCCGGGCGCCCCGCGCGTTGGCGCTCGGCGCTTGGCAGGACGGTGCGCGGGCGCCTGGCAGGATTGACCGGCGTGCGGGTTCGTCTCCTCGGCGCGATCGAGGTCCTCGACGACGACGGGGCTCCGGTCGCCGTCGCGGGCGCGCGCGTGCGCGCGCTGCTGGCCGCGCTGGCCCTGCAGCCGGGCCGCCTCGTCCCGGCCGACCGGCTCGTTGACGCGCTGTGGGAGGACGGCCCGCCGGCCAACGCCGCGAACGCCCTTCAGACGCTGGTGAAGCGCCTGCGCGCGGCGCTCGGGCGGCCCGGCGCGGTGGTGTGGCGCGACGGCGGGTACGTGCTCGCCATCGAGCCGGCACAGGTCGACGCCCACGTCTTCACCCGGCTGACCCTGCCGTACGCGACCGGCACGCTGCCGGACCGGGTGGCGGACCGGGTGGCGGACGCGGAAGCCCCGAACGCGGAGCTGGAAAAGGCGTGCGCGGAGCTGGACGAGGCGCTGGCGTTGTGGCGCGGGCCCGCCCTGGCCGACCTGCGCGCGGTGCCCTATCTGGCGGCCGCCGCGACCCGGCTGGAGGAGCGGCGGCTGGCCGGGGTCGAGGCCCGCGCCGCCGCGTATCTCGCGCTCGGCCGCGAGGTGGACCTGTCGGCCGAGGTGGCCGCCCATCCGCTGCGCGAGCGGCTGTCCGCCCTGGCGATGCGCGCGCTCGCGCGGTCGGGCAGGCAGGCGGCGGCGCTGGCCCTGTACGAGCGGGTCCGGCGGGCGCTCGCCGACGAACTCGGGGTCGATCCGGGTCCGGAGCTGCGGGCCGCCCATCTCGACGTGCTGCGCGGGCAGGCCACCACGACGCCCGCCCGGGTTCCCGCCCCGCCCGCGCGGCGTCCGTACGGCACCCGGGACGCCGTCACCCGCAGCACTGGCAGTACTGGCAGCACCGGCACTGACAGTGGCATCAGCGGCGGCACGGACCGGCGCGCGGGCAGGGCGGCGGGCAGGGCGGCGGGCAGGGTGTGGGGCAGGGTGTGGGCGCCGCCGACGTCGTTCGTCGGCCGCGAGAAGGAGGTCACCCACCTGTCGGCCCTGCTGCGCGAGTCCCGGCTGGTCACGGTCGTCGGGCCGGGCGGAGCGGGCAAGACGCGCCTGGCGGTCGAGACCGCCCTGCGTGCCGCCGGGAACGGCGTCGCCGGAGAAAACGTCGCCGGGGAAAAGGCCGCCGGAGATGAGGCTGCCGGGGAGGGTGTCGCCGGGGAGGGCGGCTCCCGAGCGAGCGAGTACGGCGAGGGCGCGTGGCTGGCCGAGCTGGCCCCTCTGACGGATCCCGCGGACGTCGTGCGGTCCGTGCTCGAAGCGCTGGGCGCCGACGCCGAGCCGCGGGTGGGCGGAGACTGGCGGCGTGACCCGCCGGACCCGGCCGAACGCCTGGTCGCCTGCCTCGCCGGGCGCGAGCTGCTGCTCATCCTCGACAACTGCGAGCATGTGATCGACGCCACGGCGGGCCTGGCCGAGCTCGTGCTGCGCCGCTGCCCGGGGGTGCGCGTGCTGGCGACCAGCCGCGAGCCGCTCGGTGTGCCGGGGGAGACGCTCGCCCCGATCCCGCCCCTCGGCCTGCCCCCGGAGGGCGTCACCCCCGGCGAGGCGGGTGAGTACCCCTCCGTGCGCCTCCTGGTGGACCGCGCCCGCGCGGTGAGCCCCGGCTTCGCCCTCGACGAGCACACGACCCCGCACGTCGTCACGATCTGCCGCCGCCTCGACGGGATGCCGCTGGCCATCGAACTGGCCGCGGCGCGGATCAGGGCGCTCGGCCCGGAGCGGCTCGCGGCCCGCCTCGACGACCGGTTCCGCCTGCTGACCGGCGGGAGCCGTACGGCCCTGCCGCGGCACAGGACGCTGAGCGCGGTGGTCGAGTGGAGCTGGGACCTGCTCACGCCCGAGGAGAGGACGCTGGCGGAGCGGCTCGCGGTGTTCGCCGGCGGCGCCGCGCTGGACGACGCGGAGCCGGTCTGCGGGGGCGACGGCCTGGACGTGGTGGCGGTGCTGCCGTCCCTGGTCGACAAGTCCCTGCTGGAGACGCCGGGCGACGGCCGGTTCCGGATGCTGGAGACGATCCGCGCGTACGCGCTGCGGCGGCTGACGGACGCGGGTGAGCTCGACCGCTACCGGCGCCGGCACGCGGCGCACTTCCTGCGGCTCGCCGAGGAGGGCGAGGCACGCCTGCGCGGAGCCGGGCAGCTGGAGTGGATGGCCAGGTTGACCGCCGAGCAGGACAACCTGAACGCCGCCCTGCGCTGGGCCGTCGACTCCCGGGAGGTGGAGACCGCGCTGCGCCTGTGCGGCACGCTGAGCTGGTACTGGTGGCTGCGTGGCCATCGTGGTCAGGCGGCCGTCTGGGCGGGGCAGGTCCTCGATCTCGTCCCGGAAGGCCCGCCCGCCGGGCTGGTGCGCGCCTACGCCGGGTGCCGGTTCGCGGTCACGGTCACCCGGCTCGGCACGATCTGGATGGAGCCCGGCCGGCTGGAGGAGATCCGCCGGGAGCTCGGCGACCTCGTCGCGGCGGCCCGGCGCGAGGGCCCGGTGCATCCGATGCTGCCGATCCTGCGGGCGGTCGTGACGGCGATGGCAGGACGCAGGGAGGAGGCGGCCGGGATGCTCGACGCGTACGCCGGCTCGGACGATCCCTGGCTGGCCGGCTCGGCGCTGATGATCAGGGGCGGGTCGCTCGGCCTGCCGGGCGACAGCGAACGGGACGTCGAGGAGGCGGTGCGCAGGTTCCGGGCGCTGGGGGAGCGCTGGGGGCTCAGCGAGGCCCTTCTCACGCTGGCCACGCTCCGCGCCCGCCGGGGCGTGCCGACGGCTGACCTCATCGACGAGATCGCCGGGCTGACCGCAGGATGGGTCAGCGCGGACGACACGATCTCCACGCTGACTCGCCTGGCCGAGCTGCGCCTTCAGGCGGGCGACGCCGAGGGCGCGGCGGCGGACGTGGCGGCCGCCCGCTCCCACGTGTCCGCAGGCGTCTCGCCGTACGCGCTCGTGCAGGTGAGCATGGGCGAGGCGAAGGTGGCGCGGAGCAGGGGAGACCTCGACGGCGCGGTGGCGGCGCACGAGGAGGCCCTGGCCGTGCTGGAGGCCCACCCCGCCGTCCCGCAGCAACTCGGAACGGCGTACGCCGAGTACGGCAGGGCGCTGCTGGCCAGGGGCGACCTCGACGGCGCGCTCGCGCGCCATCACGAGGCGCTGCGCGCCCTCGGCGCCACCCCTGACCCGCCGGTCCTCGCGACGGTGCTGGCCGGGCTGGCCATGGTCGCCCTGGCCGGGGGCGACGCGGAGCGTTCCGCGGCGCTCTTCGGCGCGGCCGACGCCGCTCATGCGGGCTGGCGGGCGGACGCCGAGGCCGCGGAGGCGCTGGCGTCGGCGCGCGAGGTGGCGGGCCCGGCCTTCGACGCCGCCTACGAGCGCGGCCGCACGTCGCCGCGCGAGGATCTCGGCCTGCCTGTCACCGGAAACACCAGGTAGGACGGTGCGCCGATCGTGATCCGCGGGCTAGGGCAGCAGCGGCTCGCCGGGGGTCAGGGGATCGCGGTGAGAGGGAGGCCGGCCAGCAGGCGGTCACGCAGGGCGTCGCCGCGGATGCCGAGCTCGGCGAGGTCGTCGGGGCCGGGGGCGCCGGTGACCAGCAAGCAGTTCGGGCACGAGGAGGCGGCTGAGCGGGGCCTCGGGCGCCGGGTCGACCAGACCGCCGATGGAGGCGCTGGACAGGTCGAGGTAGGCAGGGGCGAGGGTCCTGCCGTGGAGGGTGCCGGCGCCGCTGCCGCCGCACCGGGCCACTGCGCGAAGGACGGCTTACTGATTGTGCCGATGCCGTGCAGCGGCAGGCGGCGGGACGTTCACCGGATCCTCCGGGTGTAGGCGCGTACGGCGAGCGGGACGAAGCACACGCTGACGGCGGCGGCCCAGGCCAGTGTGATCCAGACGTTGGCCCCCACAGGAGCGCCGGTGAGCAGGGCGCGGACGGCGTCGGCCAGGTGCGAGACCGGGTTGACCGACGACCACCAGCGCAGCACGCCCGGCAGGTTGGCCGAGGGGATGAACGCACTGCTGCCGAACGTCAGCGGCAGCAGGACGGCGGTCGCGATGCCCTGCATTGAGGCGACGGACCTGGCCTTCAGCCCGAGCCAGGCCGACACCCAGCTCAGCGCCAGCGTGAACAGCAGCAGGAGGGCCAGTCCGGCCAGCGCGTCCAGGGGCGCGGCCGTGATCCGGAACCCGGCCGCGATCCCGGCGAGCAGGGCCACCAGGATGGTCACCGCCGTCGTCAGCGCGTCCGCGGTCACCCGTCCGACGAGCGGGGCGGAGCGGGCGATCGGCATGCTCCGGAACCGGTCGAACACGCCGTTCACGATGTCCTCGGCGAGGTTCATGCCCGTGGTGTTCGTCGAGATGAGAGCCACCTGCGTGAGCACGCCGGGCATCAGGTAGCGCGCGGCGTGCTCGGGGTCGCCGGACATGGCCCCGAACATCAGGACGAAGACCACCACCATGAAGATCGGCTGAAGCAGGAACTGGACGAGCCGGCCGGGCTCGTTCCGCAGCGGCACCAGGCTCCGCCAGGCGAGGGTCATGCCCTGCGCGAGCGCGCCCCGGCGCCCGCTCGTCAACGGTGTGGCGGTCATCGCGTCCTTCCTGCGGGGGCCGTCGGCCAGTGGTGCGGGTTTGGTGGCGGGTGCGACCGTCATGGCGTGCTCCCCGTGGTCGTGCCGCCTGTGAGGGCGAGGAACGCCTCGTCGAGCGTGGGCCTGCGGACGGCGTGCTCGGCGAGGGGGACACCGGCCTCCTCCAGCCGCCGGAACACGGCCGGGCTCACCGCCGAGTCCAGCAACGGCACGCTGAGCAGTCCGTTCTCCCCGCGGTGCGGGGTCAGCCCGGTGACCTGGGCGAGGATCAGTTCCGCCTTCTCCGTGTCGTGCTCGGGCCGTATCTCCAGCCGCCGGTCGCCCGCCCTGGCCTTCAGCTCGCGTGGCGTGCCCCTCGCCGCCACGAGGCCGTGGTCGATGAGCACGATCTCGTCGGCGAGCTGGTCGGCCTCCTCCAGGTACTGCGTCGTGAGCAGCACGGTCGCCCCGCCCGCCACCTGCTCGCGCACGATCCGCCACAGGTCCGCCCTGGCGCGCGGGTCGAGCCCGGTCGTCGGCTCGTCCATGAAGACGATCGACGGCCGGCCGACCAGGCTGACGGCCAGGTCGAGGCGCCGTCGCATGCCGCCCGAGTAGGACCCCGCCGCCCGGTCGGCGGCGTCCTCCAGACCGAACTCCGCGAGCAGCGCCGCCGCCCTGCCCCGGGCCTCGGCCCGGCCCATGCCGAGCAGCCGCCCGATCATCACCAGGTTCTGCCGCCCGGTCAGCTTCTCGTCCACCGACGCGTACTGGCCGGTGAGGCCGATCAGCTTCCGCACCTCGGCCGGCGCCTTCACCACGTCGTGCCCGCCGACCGACGCCCGGCCGCCGTCGGGGGAGACGAGCGTGGCGAGGATGCGGACCGCGGTGGTCTTGCCCGCGCCGTTGGGACCGAGCACGCCGAGCACCGAGCCCGGCGGCGCGGCGAGGTCGATCCCGGCCAGCGCGGCCTTGTCGCCGTATCTCTTCACGAGACCACGGGCCTCAATCGCGTACGTCATGCCTCGACGGTCGCCGCCCGCGCTGGCACGAAGCTGGCAGGGGGCTGGCAGGGGGCTGACACGAAGCCGGCAGGAGGCTGGCACGAAGCCGGCACGGGCTGGCAGGGTGGTCGAACACCGGTGGGGGTGAAACTTGCAAAGAAGCGGGGCATCATGGATAACCGCAGGTGGCGCCGCTGGAACGTGCCCGCCTGCGACATGAGCCGCGCATAATCCGGGCTTAAGACTTCGCTCCTTGTCCCTCCTGCGGCGACGCCACTACGCTCCCGCGGCATTCCTCTTCCCTCCTCCGCGTCCCGTCGCGGAGGCTCGTCCTCGTTCGGAGCCCACCATGGGAGCGATCACGCGTGGCGCCTTCGCCGTCGTGGTCCTGAGCGCCGTGCTGTCCTCGCTGTTCGTCGCCTGGTACGGCCCGGCCCGTGCCACCGAGACCGGCGTCACGGACATCAGCCGGACGCAGGCCAGGTCGCGCATCGTGGTGCCGCGGGCCGCCGCCGCACCGGCGCGGGACGCGGTCGCTCCCGCGCAGGCAGCCGCCCCCGCACAGGCCGTTCCCGCACAGGCCGTCATCCCCGCACAGGCCGTTCCCGCGCAGGCAGCCGCCGCCGCTCCCGTGCCGGAGGTGACGGTCACCGTGACCGTCACGCCGTCGCCGTCCCCCTCGCCGGGCCGCATCAGGGTCGGGTACGTCGCGCAGCGCGGCGCGTACGGCGCCACGTCCACCGTGCGCGACCTCGACACCAGCGGGCTGGCGGGCAGGCTGACCCATGTCCTCTACGCCTTCGCGAACATCGACCCCGGCTCGCTGACCTGTCTCACCGGGGTCACCCGGCCGCTCGCGCCCGACCCGAACGACCCCGACCAGGGCGACGGCGCGGGCGACGCCTGGGCCGACTACCAGCGCGGTTTCACGGCCGCCGAGTCGCTGGACGGCACGGCCGACCCCCCGGACGCCCCGCTCGCCGGCAACTTCAACCAGCTGAAGAAGCTCAAGGCCCGCCACCCCGGCCTGAAGGCGCTGATCTCGATCGGCGGCTGGACCTACTCCAAGTACTTCTCCGACGCCGCGCGGACCGCCGCCGCCCGGCAGAGGTTCGTCAAGTCGTGTCTCGACGCCTACATCAGGGGCGACCTGCCGGGCGCCGGGGGCAGGGGAGGGCCGGGCAGCGCGGCGGGCGTCTTCGACGGCATCGACGTCGACTGGGAGTGGCCCGGCGGCGAGGGGCACCTGGGCAACCACGCCGGCGTGGACGACAGGCGGAACCTGACGGCCCTGCTGGCCGAGTTCCGCGCCCAACTCGACGCGCTCGGCGCGGCGACCGGCCGCCACTATCTGCTCACGGTCTACCTCCCCGCCGACGCCGATCGCATCGAGACCGGGTTCGACCTGGAGAAGCTGGTCGGCCTCGTCGACTTCGTCAACGTCCAGAGCGACGGCAGGCACGCCGTTCGGGAGGGCGCGATCCTGCGCTGAGCTCGCTTCATGACCTCGCTTCATGACCTCGTTTCACCGTGGGCCGTGAGGCGGGCGCACGCGGCAACACCGTGCCCGGGCGGGTGCTTCGCGGGACGAGGTGAAGCCGGAGATCGTGCCAGGACATTCCCGCCTTAACGGACGAGCAGTCGACGCTTAACGCGCGCATAACACGTCCCCGCGCGCCGACCGGCGATGACAGGGTTCGTTAGGAACGCTGTCGAATTGGGTCTTGTGAACCAGCGACCGCGAAGCTACGATCCGTACAACTCTTAGGAAACTTTCCTAAAAGAACCACCGGGAGCCGACAATGGCCCTTCCTCACCCCTAGCGCCTTCCTCTCGCGTCCCGTCACCAGACGCCCTTGAGTGCCGTACGGCCGGTGCCGTTCCGATCGGCCGCCTCCGTCAGGCGCCGGCCGTACGGATTCCCATGACCTCCCCGTTCACCCCCCACAGAGGTTGTGTCTATGCAAACCAGGTACGTCTGGCGTGCGCTCGCCGCGATTGCCGCACTCGCGCTCGCTCTCGTCGCGCTGCCCGCCGAGGCCGCCACGGTCAAGGCCGTCTTCTCGGCCGACTCCGACTGGGGCTCCGGCTACCAGGGCCGCTACACCCTCACCAACACGGGGACCGCCGCGATCTCCGGCTGGACGGTCGAGTTCGACCTCCCCGCCGGCTCGTCGGTCGGGTCCTACTGGGACGCGCTGATGACGCGTTCCGGCGACCACTACACGTTCAAGAACCGTGAGTACAACGGCAGCCTGGCCGCCGGAGCCTCCACGACGTTCGGCTGGGTGAACAGCGGGCCCGGCAAGCCGGCGAACTGCCGCCTGAACGGCGGCTCGTGCGACGGTGTCACGACCTCGCCGTCCCCCTCACCGAGCGCGTCCCCCAGCACGTCTCCGAGCGCGTCCCCCAGCCCGTCGCCGAGCACGAGCCCGCCGCCCGTGCCCGGGGCCCTGCGCACCGCGCCGTACGTGGACATGGGCGCCTGGCCGACCCCGAGCCTGAGCGCGATGGCCTCGGCGTCCGGGCTGAAGAGCTTCACCCTCGCGTTCGTCACCGCGTCGGGCTGCAAGGCGATGTGGTTCAACGCGTACGACCCACGGCAGAAGTGGGCGAAGGACCAGATCGACGCGATCCGGGCCGGCGGCGGGGACGTCAAGGTGTCCTTCGGCGGCGCGACCGGCATCGAGCTCGCCCAGGCGTGCACGGACGTGAACGCGCTGGTCACCGAGTATGACGCGGTGGTCACCGCCTACGACCTGAAGTACATCGACCTCGACATCGAGGGATCGGCGGCGGCCGAGCCCGCGTCCATCGCCCGCCGGTCGCAGGCGCTCGCCCGGCTGCAGCAGGCCCACCCCGACCTGAAGATCTCCCTCACGCTGCCCGTGCTGCCGAACGGCCTGACCGTCGACGGCGTCAACGTGGTCCGGTCCGCCCGCGACGCCGGGGTCAGGCTCGACGCCGTCAACGTCATGGCCATGGACTACTACCAGTCCGTCGACTACGGCGACGCGGCGGTGCAGGCGGCCAACAGCACCTTCGCGCAGCTCAAGAGCCTGTATCCCAGCCTGTCCGACGCCCAGGTGTGGCGGATGGTCGGGGTCACGCCGATGCTCGGCCAGAACGACGACGGCCGGATCTACAACCAGGACGACGCCCGCCAGCTCGTCGCCTTCGCCAAGGACAGGCACCTGGGGCTGCTGGCTTTCTGGGAGATGACCCGCGACCGCAACGCCTGCACCGGGGCGCTCTACTCCTGCACCAACATCCCCCAGTCGCCCTACGAGTTCTCCAAGATCTTCGCTTCGTACACGGGATGAGGCACATGAAGAAGCTCATCGGCCTGGGCGCGGCGGCGTCGCTCGCCTTCGCCGGCCTGCTCACGGCGACGTTCACCGGCCCGGCCCAGGCCGCCAACATCGCGGCCAATCCGGGGTTCGAGTCGGGGCTGTCGGGGTGGACGTGCGCCTCCACGGCGCAGGTGGTGTCGAGCCCGGTGCACGGCGGGTCGAAGGCGCTGTCGGCGGCGCCGGCCGGCGGCGACTACGCCCGGTGCCAGCAGACGATCAGCGTGAAGCCGTCCACGACGTACGCGCTGTCGGCCTGGGTGCAGGGCAACTACGTGTTCCTCGGGGCGACCGGTGAGGGGGTGAACGCCCAGACGTGGGGGTCGCCGGGGTCGGCCTGGTCGCAGTTGTCGACCTCGTTCACCACGGGGTCGTCCACGATGAGCGTGACGATCTACGTCAACGGCTGGTACGGCCAGGGCGCCTACTACGCCGACGACCTCGTCCTCGACGGCCCGGGCACCCCGCCCTCCCCGTCCCCCTCACCATCGGCGTCACCCTCGGCGAGCCCGTCCCCGTCCCCCTCACCGTCGACCTCGCCGAGCCCCCCGCCGCCGGGCGGGAAGCGGCTGATGGCGGGCTACCTGCACGCCTCGTTCGCCAACGGCTCCGGCTACGTCCGGATGGCCGACGTCCCGGACGCCTGGGACATCATCGACCTGGCCTTCGGCGAGCCGACCTCGCCCACCTCCGGCGACATCCGGTTCACCCGCTGTTCCGTGACGGAGTGCCCGAACGTCGAGAGCGACGCCGACTTCGTCGCGGCCATCCGCGCCAAGCAGGCGGCCGGCAAGAAGGTGCTGATCTCGATCGGCGGCCAGAACGGGATCGTCCAGCTCACCACCACCGCAGCCCGGGACACGTTCGTCCAGTCCGTCGCCGCGATCATCGACAGGTACGGCCTGGACGGCCTCGACATCGACTTCGAGGGCCACTCGCTGTCGCTGAACCCCGGCGACACCGACTTCCGCAACCCGACAACGCCCGTGGTCGTGAACCTCATCTCCGCGATCAAGACGCTCAAGGCCAGGTACGGCGCGAGGTTCACCCTCACCATGGCCCCCGAGACGTTCTTCGTCCAGCTCGGCTACCAGTTCTACGGGCCGGGCCGCGGCGGCACGGCCGACGCCCGCTCCGGGGCGTACCTGCCCGTGATCCACGCGCTGCGTGACGACCTCACGCTGCTGCACGTCCAGGACTACAACTCCGGGCCGATCATGGGCCTCGACAACCAATACCACACGATGGGCGTGGCCGACTTCCACGTCGCCATGACCGACATGCTGCTCACCGGCTTCCCCGTGGCCGGTGGCGCGACCTTCCCGCCGCTGCGTCCCGACCAGGTCGCGATCGGCCTGCCGGCCGCGCCGTACGCCGGCAACGGCTACACGAGCACGGCCGAGGTGCAGAGCGCCTTCGGCTGCCTGGCGAAGGGGACGGGTTGCGGCTCCTACCGGCCGCACGGCGTCTTCCCCGGCCTGCGCGGCCTCATGGCCTGGTCCGTCAACTGGGACAAGTACACGGGCTCCGAATTCTCCCGCTCCCACAGGGCGTATCTCGACGCCCTGAAGTGATCCCCCCACCCACCCCCCACCTTTGCGAGGAAGAATGCAGCTTCGCTTCGGTACGGGCCGGCGCGCCAGGGCATTGGTCGCCCTGCTCGCCTCCCTCCTCCTGGCCGTCGCCGGACTGGTCGCGGGAACGGCCGCGTCCGCCTCGGCGGCCCCGAACAGCGTGGTCATGCTGGCCTATCCGGCCTGGGCCCCGAACACCTGGTACGCCATCGGCGCCCGGGTGACCTACAACGGCGTCGACTACGAGTGCATCCAGGCGCACACGTCCCTGACCGGCTGGGAACCGCCGAACGTCCCGGCCCTCTGGAAGCAGGTCAGCGGCGGCAACCCGAGCCCGTCGCCGACTCCGCCGTCAGGCGCACCGGGCAAGCCGGGCAACCCGTCGGTCACCGGCACCACGAACTCGTCGATCTCGCTGTCCTGGTCGGCGTCGAGCGGCACGGTGACCGGCTACCGCGTCTACGAAGGCACCTCGGTCAAGGCGACCGTCAGCGGCACCAGCGCCACGGTCTCCGGCCTCGGCACCTGCACCACCCACACGTACACCGTCAAGGCGTACAACTCGAACGGCGAGTCCGCGGCGAGCGGCTCGGTGACCGGCACCACCACCGGCTGCACCAGCGGCGGCGGGAAGCTCCCCGGCGCGCCGTACCTCTACATGGGCTGGGGCAACCCGCCGAGCCCGGCCTCGGTGATGAGCGCGACCGGCGTGAAGTCCTTCACCATGGCGTTCATCCTGTCCAGCGGCGGCTGCACCCCGGCCTGGGACGGCAACCGCCCGCTGACCGGCGGCGCCGACGCCACCGCGATCCAGCAGATCAAGGCCGCGGGCGGCAGCGTGCAGATCTCCTTCGGCGGCTGGCAGGGCAACAAGCTCGGTCCGAACTGCTCGAGCCCCCAGGCGTTCGCCGACGCGGTGCAGCAGGTCATCAACGCGGTCGGCCCCGCGGTGGTGGACTTCGACATCGAGAACACCGACGAGTTCGAGAACTACACCGTGCAGGACCGCATCCTGAACGGCCTGAAGACCGTCAAGGCGAACAACCCGAACGTCAAGGTCGTCGTCACCTTCGGCACCGGCAGGACCGGCCCGAACACGCACGGCATCCGCCTGATCAACCAGGCCAAGGCGCTGAACGTGCCGATCGACAACTTCACGATCATGCCGTTCGACTTCGGCAGCTCCAACATCTACACCGACACCGTGAACGCGGCCGAGGGCCTGAAGAACGCGCTCAAGTCCGCGTACGGGTGGAACGACGCCACCGCGTACGCGCACATGGGCATCTCGGGCATGAACGGCGTGTCCGATCAGCAGGAGATGACCACGACCCAGACCTGGACCCAGATCCGCGACTGGGCGAAATCGCACGGCCTGACGCGGCTGGCGTACTGGGCGGTCAACCGCGACCGCGGCTGCCCGGGCGGCGGCGTGGTGTCGAACTGCAGTGGCATCGCGCAGAACGACTGGGACTTCACCAGGATCACCGCGGGTTTCTGACCCGCCTCATACCGACGGACAGAGGGATCCGGGCACGGCCCGCCGGACCGGATCCCTCGCCGCCGCACACGGTGTGAGCAGCGCCGATCCGAGTCGGGCGCCCATGATCAGGCGGCCGGTCCGGCGGGGATGACCCCCCTACCCGCCGGGCCGGTCGCCCCCGTGCGTGGGGGCGAGCAGGCCGATCAGCATCCCGACGATCATGGCCACGGCAAGGGTGATCCACAGGCGAATTTTCATCGAAGTCTCCTGGATGTAACGCTCCGTGGTCACAATACCCCGAATCGTGACGGACCGCGACGGTCGGGTCGCCGAATCCGGGATCGAGTCGCCTGTTTTGCCATTCGTCGGGCAGGCTTGGCATCGTCATGGAATACGCGATCCCCACCAGCATCGTCCTCGTCGCCGGCGTCGTGCTCGCGCTCGTCGCCCAATGGAAGGGCTGGCGGCCGTCCCTGGCCGTCACGCTCACGCTCGGCATCGCCGTACGCGTGCTGATCATGGTTCTGTCGGCCAGGGACACCCAGTGGCAGCCGGTCGACTACGTCAACAGCTTCCAGCCCGCCGGCGTGGCGATCCTCGACCACCGCGACCCGGTGCTCGAGAGCAACGGCGGATGGCACTTCCTCCCGACGATCCCCTACATGTACGGCCTGCTGCTGTGGCTGGGCATCCCATGGGAGTACGCCGGCCGCATCGTCACAGTCGTCGCCGACGTCGTGCTGATCCCGCTGGTCGGCAAGCTGGCCGGGGCGCGAACCGAGAAGCTGCGCGCCTTCCAGTACGCCTGCAACCCCCTCGCGATCCTCGTCGCCTCCGTGCACGGCCAGGTCGAGCCGGTCTCCCTGGTCTTCGGGGTCGCGGCGTACGTCGTGGCACGCGGCCCGGGCGAATGGCGGCGTCCCGAGCCGCTGCCGTGGGCCCGCATGCGGCTCGCGAACCGTGACCTGCCGCTGCCCTGGATTTCGCCGGCCGAGATCGTGCGGCGCATCGTCCACCCGTCGCAGGAGGACCGCGCGGCGACGGGCCGGGCCGTGTGGGCGGGGCTGCTCATGGGGCTCGCGCTCTGCGCGAAGAGCTGGCCGGTGATCCTCGTGCCGGCCCTGCTGATGTTCCTGCCCGGGCTGCGCAGCCGCCTGGTCTCGCTGGTCGCGACCGGCGTCTCGCCGGTGTTCTTCCTGCTGACGCTTCCGATCGGCGGCTGGACGGAGTGGCGGCAGCTTCCCGAGGTGCTCAACACCATCGGGCTGCGGCCCAGCGACGTCCGCCCGATCACGGGGGACTGGGGCTGGACCGCCCTGGTCAGCGGCGGCAACTGGAACCTCGACCCGCTCCCGGCCAGGATCGGCCAATACCTCATCTACGCCGCGATCGTCGCCTGCCTCGTCTGGTGGCGCAAGGCCGACCCGGTCGACGTCACGATCGCGATCCTGCTGTCCTTCATGATCTTCACGCCGCGCCTCGGCGCGCAGTATCTGCTGTGGTTCATGCCGTTCCTGGTCGCCCGGCCCACCCGCTGGGCCTGGCCGGCGATCCTCGGCAGCACGTTGTGGGCCGCGATCGGATACATCGTGCTCACCCAGTTCCATGGGCCCGAGTGGGGCGAGCTGCACGCGCCCTGGGCGATCAGCTCGCTGGTGCTGTTCCCCGTGCTGATCGCCGCCATCCCGTGGCGGCGCAGGTACGCGGAGACCACGCCGGTGCGGGTCCCGGGGGAGAAGGAAGCCGTTCCCGCCACCTGAGACGGGGGTCCCGCCCGTCTCAGGTCACGATGAGACGGACCATGTGGCCGTGGCTTTTGAAGCCGGGCGGGTCACCATCGAGCATTCCGGTCACGCACTCGAACACGCCCGGCGCGGCCTGCCGTACGAAGAAGACGGTCTCGGCGATCGCCGACAGCAGCCGGATCACGTCGCGGAGCACGTGGACGCCCTCCCTGTCGCCGGCCAGCGACACCGTCACCTCGTACACGCCGTCGTCGAGCAGGCGCTCACCGGTCAGCAGCCACTCCGACCCGCACGCCCGGCGCAGGTGGGGGAGCAGATGCGCCTCGGGTTCCTCCGTCACCCACCCGTCCCGTGCCATCGCGTCGAGCAGAGCGGACACCTGTGGCTCCATCGCCGAGGCGTCCGCGATCCCGGTGAGGCGCTCGTCGTTGTCCCATCGCCGCATGATCAGACCATAAGCCGGAGCACCGCGGCGGGGCCCGCAGACGCTCCGTGCCGGGGCCCGTCCGACGGCCGTGGGCACGCATCCGCCCCGAAATGTCGCCCACGGCCGCTAGCGTCTCCACCCGCCCGCGTGATCGCCATTGGAGGGACGGAATGGCCCGACTGCTCCGCACCGTCGAGGACGAGGTGCCGATTTCCTATGGCCGTTTCGACCTCCTGGACGCGTCCGGCCTCGGTCTGCCGGCCGGTACGGAGATCGCGGCCGGCGCGCTGCTCACCGAGCCCGGACAGGTCGCCCTGGGTCAGGTCGGTGTGACCAGTCAGGCGTGGGCGTGGAGTGCGCGCGTGCGGATGGAGGCGTGGGACGCCGAGCCTCCCGCACCCGGTCAGCCCTGGACCGAGGCCGGGCAGGTCCTCTATCTGAGCCCGGGCGGCATCGTCGAGTTGTGTGGCCTCATGCGTGTTCCGTCGGGGCAGCGGCTGCTGCTGGGGCCGCCGTTCTTCGCCTACGGCCTGCGGGCCTATGCCGGACCGGGTCCGTAGCGAGCCGATCGACGGCGACGAGAGCGTGGCCGAAGCCGTCGAGGAGGCGTGGCTGCTGCGGTTCTGGCCGCTGGCCGACGCCGCCGGCCCGGCGCTGCGCGCGGAATCCGAGGCCGGCGGCCTGGCCGCGGGCAGGATGCGTGAGGTCCTTCCGCTCGACCCCGGCTCCGCCGCGCCGCGGCCACCACCCTGCGGCTTGAGGAGGCCGGTGTGCGCGCCGTCCCGATCGGGCCCGATCCCGGCTTCAGCGGCCGCGCCTGGGTGTGGGCCCCCGACGAGAGCGCCCATGCCGACGTCCTGTCGATCGACAGGGAGGTCGTCGCCCGCGACCGCCTCCGCCGCGCGACGCTGCTGACCGGGATCGTCACCATCCTGCGCAACGAGAACGGCTTCGTCGAGGTCCGCGCGGCCACCAAGGCCGAGGCCGCACGAGTGCTCGGTGCCGAACGGCTGCGAGCCTGACATGGCCGGACGGCCTCACCGAGGTTCGGGGCGTTCGGGCTGCGAGTCGGGACGGGACGCCGGGGAGGGTTCCGGTAACCGCCCAGAGATGAGCGCGGCGGCCCAGGTGCCGTCCGGATCGCTGTCGACGAGCAGGGCACGGACGAGCAGGCTCAGCGGGATCGCCAGCAGCGCGCCGAGCGGACCGAGCACCCACGCCCAGACGATCAGCGAGAGGAACGTGGCCGTGGTGGACAACCCCACGGCGTCACCCAGGAACTTCGGCTGGATGAACGACTGGATCACCACGTTGATCGCGATGTACGCCACGATCACCAGCAGCATGGTCTTGGGTCCGCCCTCCAGCAGCCCGAGCAGTGCCGGCGGGATGAGGCCCAGGATGAACCCGATGTTCGGGATGTAGTTCGTGATGAGGGCGAGCACCCCCCACAGCAGCGGGAGCGGCACAGCCAGGACGTACAACGCGATGACGTCCAGGACCGAGCAGATGAGGCCGAAGACGGTCGAGACGATCAGATACCGGCGGGTCCTGTACGTGAAGGACTTGAGCGCGCGTGCGAGCGCCGGTCGTTCGGCCGAGGCGGCGTCCACGATCCGGGCGAACACGGGGGCGTCGAGGCTCATGGCCAGCAGCAGCACGACGATCAGGAACAGGCTCGACAGCACTCCCAGGAGGCTGCTCAACACGCTCTGGGCGAGGCCGATCACCTTGCCGAAATCGAGCGACGACAGCGCCTTGTTGAGCTGTTCGCTCCCGTAGCCGAGGCCCGCCGCCCAGTGCTGGAGGTCGGCCACCATCGCGTTGAACTGGACCGCGTACGTGGGGGCCAGGATGGCCAGCTGCGCGGCGGCGAGGCTGAGCACCGCGACCATCCCGAGCAGGACCAGCAGCACCACGGCGAGGGGGACGGCCACCTGCAGCCAGACCGGGGCTTTGCGGCGGGCCAGCCAGCCGCGTACCGGGGAGACGGCGATGACGAGGGTCAGCGCCAGGACGACCGGGCCGACGATCGAGCCCACCGCCTGGACGCCGGCGAGGGTGATCACCGCGGCGGCGGCGCCGACCAGCACGATCAGGGCGCGAGGGAACCCCTGTCGAGTCACGTCCCGTTCCTACCCCTTCTCCGTGGAAAGGCTGCGCAAGGTGGATCAAGTCGTAGCACGCTCCGGCCCCTACCCTTGCCCGCGCGAACGAGTCGTTAGGGGAATGCAGCCAGGCCCCGCGCCGTTGGTCGGACAGACGCTCGTACGGAACTTCCATCCGATGGATGACCTGCGGGAATAGACTGCCGGGCGGGTGCGTTGGAGTCTAGCCGGGCCAAGCCGTCGGCAGGGCCTGGTAATCTTGTGGTGTCGGCGCGGTTCGGCGCACTCCTCTTCGATCACTTCGGTGGTTGTCTTGATGTGTGCGCGGGCTGGTTGCCGGCGGCTCCTTGTGCTTTTCGATCTTCTGGGTCGGTGGTTTTGCGCCGGGCTGGGGGTTCGGGTAAGTTAGAGGGGTTGCCCCGGAAACGGGGG
>NZ_JBEYWW010000043.1:0-71113 GCF_040644635.1 Microbispora sp. NPDC046933
GATGTGTATGTATTTCAGACTTGTTCTATTCCTATCTCGGGGCCCCACACCCCCCGAATCCCTCTCACCCCCCCGGAACACAGACGCCGGCGACCACGGCGGCATCGTGATGCCATCGTGATCGCCGGCGTCGAACCGTCCGTACCGGTGAACCGATTTATGGACATGAGGCGAATCCGGTACGGCGCGGCGGCCCTGGCGGCCGCCGCCTTTCTGCTGACGGGATGCGGCGGCTCGGAGTCCAGCAGCGACGCGGTCGGCAGCGCCGCCGCGCCCGCGGCGCCGGCCGCCGACGCGCCCACGGCCGAGGTCATGGCTCAGAGCGGGGACCGGGCGCCCGCCACGGGTGGCGGGAGCGGCGGGCAGGAGAAGGTCAGGATCGACCCGGCCGACCGCGCGATCATCTACCGGGCCGAGCTCACCGTCGAGGCCAAGGACGTCGCGGCGGCGGCCGACCGCGCGAAGGCGATCGTGACGGGCGCGGGCGGGTACGTCGCCGAGGAGCGCAGCGAGTCCTTCTCCCGCGGCGAGCAGTCGACGATCGCTTTCAAGGTGCCTCCGGCGCGCTACGCCGACGTGCTGGCCCAGCTCGGGCGCGACCTCGGGAAACGCACGGCGATGCGGCAGAACGCGCAGGACGTCACCGAGGAGGTCGCCGACGTCGCCAGCCGGGTGAAGTCGGCGGAGGCCGCGCTCGGGCAGTTCCGCACGCTGCTGTCGAAGGCGAACAAGATCGGCGAGATCCTGGAGATCGAACGGGAGATCACCAACCGTGAGGCCGATCTGGAGTCGCTGCAGGCCAGGCAGAAGGCCCTGGAGGCGCAGACCGGCATGGCCACCGTGACGCTCACCGTCGTGCCCCCTCCGAAGGCCTCGGCCCGGCACGGGCAGAAGGAGGACGCGTCCGGCTTCCTCGCCGGGCTGCGGGCCGGATGGGACACCCTGATCAGGTCGACCGTGGTCGCGCTGACCGTGCTGGGCGCGCTGCTGCCCTGGCTCGTCGTGGCCGGGCTGGTGTGGCTGGCCGTCCGGGCCGTCGCGCGCCGGGTGCGCCGCCGTGCCGCCCCGCCGGCCGGTCCCGTGCCCCCCGGTCCCGTGCCCCCCGGCTACGGGCCGGCCTCGCCCGCCGGGCCGGCCCCGAACCCCGCACAGCCGCCCGTCGCCCCGCCGGGCCCGCCCCAGGGCGATGGCCGGGACGAGGACCGGGACGAGGACCGGCGCCCGGCCGAGCCCGCGCGAGGGTAGCGCGCCTCAGCGCGCCCTCAGCGGGCCTCACCGGGCCTCACCGGGCCTCAGCGCGTCTCAGCGCGTCTCAGCGAGCCGACGACTCGTGGACGAAGTCGGTGAGCCGGGCGAGCTGGTCGGGGTCGGTCGAGGGGAGCACGCCGTGGCCGAGGTTGAACACGTGCCCCTCGGCCACCCGGCCGCGTTCGAGCACCTCCCTGGCCCGCCTCTCGACGACCTCCCAGGGCGCGAGCAGGATCGCGGGGTCGAGGTTGCCCTGCAGGGCCTTGCCCGCGCCCACGCGGAGCGCGGCCTCGTCCAGCGGCACCCGCCAGTCGACGCCCACCACGTCGGCGCCGGCCTCGCCCATGAGGCCGAGCAGCTCACCGGTGCCGACGCCGAAGTGGATGCGCGGCACGCCGAGGTCCGCCAGGCCCGCGAAGATCCTGCCGGTGTGCGGCAGCACGTAGGTGCGGTAGTCCTGCGGCGCGACCGCACCCACCCACGAGTCGAAGAGCTGGACGGCCGAGGCCCCCGCCGCCACCTGCACGCGCAGGAAGGCGAGCGTGATCGCGCCGAGCCGCTCCATCAGCTCGTGCCACAGCTCGGGCTCGCCGTACATCATGGCCTTGGTGCGGTCGTGGTTCTTGGAGGGGCCGCCCTCGATCAGGTACGACGCGAGCGTGAACGGCCCTCCGGCGAAACCGATCAGCGGGGTCCCGCCCAGCTCTCCGGTGAGCGCCCCGACCGCCTCCGTCACGTACGGGACGTCGTCCGGCTCCAGGGGCCGCAGGACCTCCATGCCCGCCTTGTCGCGGATGGGGGTCCCGACGACCGGGCCGACGCCCGGCTTGATGTCGAGGTCGACGCCGATGGCCTTGAGCGGGACCACGATGTCGCTGAAGAAGATCGCCGCGTCCGTGCCGTACCTGCGGACCGGCTGCATGGTGATCTCGACCACGAGGTCGGGCGTGGCGCAGGCGGTGAGCATCTCGACGCCCGCGCGCACCCTGCGGTACTCCGGTAGCGACCGCCCGGCCTGGCGCATGTACCACACCGGCGTGTACGGAACGGGCTCGCGCCGGCAGGCGCGGATGAAAGCGGAATCGGCGAGCTGGGGTTTCACGGGACCAGCCTGCCATGTCCCTGCGCCGCCCGGCGCCCGGACCCACGACCTGGGGTTCCAGAACGACGCGAAGAAGGCCGCTGATCGCGTAAGGTGAACCCCATCCCCTCCTGTGAGTCATCTCACAGCTCGGCAATGTGTTCGCCAATCGGCCATCCGGCATCGATTCCAATACCACTTTCGAGACACGCCGAGTGCGATGCGGGGAAATGTCGCCGGGACGTGCCAACGTCGGATCAGTCCCGAGCGACCGCCACGACCGTGGATCCGACGAGAGGCCCCGGAGCGATGACTTCGATGTGGAGTTCCCCCGAACGCCGCACTGAGCACTGTGCCGGCAGCGACGCCGCGCGCCCCGCCCGCCCGAGCAGCGCGGCGCGCGTGACGGGGCGGAGAGACCGCGCGGACGGCCGCGGCGACCGCCGGGACCGCACCCGCGGACGCGCCCCGATACGGACGGCCGGCCGGGTGACGGCTCGACTGGCGGCGACGGTTTGACGACTTCCCATGCCCCCCACAGCCACCCCCCTGCTTCGCGCTCTCCCGAATCCGACCTACTCTTCCGTCATGACCCTCGGTGAACCGCCCGCGCCTCCCGCCGCCTTCCGGCGCGCGCTGGAGACGCTGCGCCCCGCCGAGGTACGGCCGGAGATCGAGCTGGAGGACATCCCGGCGCCCCAGCGGCTCGCGCCGTACTCCGGTGCCGTCGGGGCGTCCGTGTACCGTGACGACGACGAGCTCGCCGTCGGCCGCCTGATCATGCTGTTCGACCCCGAGGGCCAGCGCGGCTGGGAGGGGCCGTTCCGCCTCGTCGCCTACGTACGCGCCGACATGGAGCCGGAGATGACCACCGACCCGCTGCTGGGGCCGGTGGCGTGGAGCTGGCTGACCGAGGCGCTCGACGCCCACGGCGCGAGGTACGCCGCGGTGGGCGGCACGGTCACCCGCGCTGTCTCGGAGGGATTCGGCGGCAAGGCGGACGATCCCGTCACCACCGAGATCGAGCTGCGGGCCTCGTGGTCGCCGCTCGACGAGGACCTGTCGCCGCACGCGGCCGCCTGGTGCGACCTCATGTGCCTGGCCGCGGGCATCCCCCCGCTGCCGCCCGACGTCGCCACGCTGCATCCGCGCCCCGCCCGCCGAGATGATCCGAAAGTTCCTTAGCCCGTGACAGAACCCGTAGTCCAGCCACTGTTGGAGCCGCGCGAGGGAATCCCGCCCGTCATCGAGGACTCCGCCGCGCTCGCGGCCGCCGTGGACGCCTTCGCCCGCGGGACGGGGCCGGTCGCCGTCGACGCCGAGCGCGCCTCCGGATACCGCTACAGCGGCCGCGCCTACCTGGTGCAGCTGCGCCGGGCCGGCGCGGGCACCGCGCTGATCGACCCGGTCAAGTGTCCCGACCTGTCCGCGCTGGACGAGGCCGTACAGGACGCCGAGATCGTCCTGCACGCCGCGAACCAGGACCTGCCGTGCCTGGCCGAGCTGGGTTTCCGGCCGCGGCGGCTGTTCGACACCGAGCTGGCCGGGCGGCTGCTCGGCTACGAGCGGGTGGGCCTGGGGACCATGGTCGAGCTCGTCCTCGGCCTGCGGCTGGAGAAGGGGCACTCGGCGGCCGACTGGTCGGCCCGCCCGCTGCCTGAGGACTGGCTGCGCTACGCCGCGCTCGACGTGGAGGTGCTGGTCGAGCTGCGCGACGTCCTGCACGGCGAGCTGGCCGCCTCCGGCAAGCTGGAGTGGGCGCTGGAGGAGTTCGCGTCGATCCTCGCCGCTCCCGCCCATCCGCCGCGTAACGACCCGTGGCGGCGCACCTCGGGCATCCACCGGGTGCGCACGCTGCGCGGGCTCGCCGTGGTGCGGGAGCTGTGGACGCTGCGCGACGAGATCGCGCGGGCGGCCGACCTCGCGCCGGGCCGCGTGCTGCCCGACTCGGCGATCGTGCAGGCCGCCCTCGACCAGCCGCGCACGACCAAGGCCCTCACCGAGATCACGCCGTTCGTCGGCCGCAGTGCCCGCCGCCACCTCAACGACTGGCTGGCGGCGGTGAACCGGGCCCGCACCATGCCGGAGACGGCGCTGCCGCAGCCCGTGGGGCCCGGGGACGGCCCTCCCCCGGCCAACCGGTGGGCCGACCGGGACCCGGCCGCCGCCAAGCGGCTGGCGGCGGCGCGGGCCGTCGTGGCCGCGCTCGCCGACGAGCACCGCATGCCGACGGAGAACCTGCTCCAGCCCGACGCCGTACGCCGGCTGACCTGGGAGCCGCCGGTGCCGATCAGCGAGGAGACCGTGGGCGACCGGCTGCGCGAGCTGGGCGCGCGGGAGTGGCAGATCGGCCTGACCGTCCATCCGCTGGCCAAGGCGCTCGAACGGCTGGAGATCAAGGGAGAGGTGTGACACGCGGGGTGACGGCCCGGACGGGAATTCCCTCTTCGGCTAGGCCCCGCACCATGTCCAGCTCGCCGTTCCGCCCGGGGCGGAGGACGACTTCCACACCCACGACAACGCCGGCGACCGTCTGGAGTTCCTCCAACCGGCGTGAGCACGCGGAGGCTCCCGGAGGCGCCCGGCCGTACCGGCGCGCCTCCGGGAGCCCGTTCGCTCAGCTCGCGTCGTCGTCGTTCACGACGAGCCGGGTGAAGCCGCCGCCGATCGTCGCGTTGACCGGCACCGAGGCGACCACCTGGTAGGACTGCGGCGCGGACGCCACAGCCGTGTCGCCGTTGACGGGCACCTGGAAGGACGCCTCCAGGGACCTGGCCGGGATGACGACCTCCTGCGCTACCGAGGCGACCACCGGGGCGGCCCCGGTCGCGATCGTCTGGATCTGGACCGTCACCGGCACGGCGCTCTCGTCCGACAACCGCACGGTCATCGTGGCCGTGCCCGGCCCGTCGCCCTCGTCCACCGTGGCGCCCTCCACCGACACCTGCGGCAGCCCGCCGGTGCGGGCCTCACCCGCGGTCATCGTGGTGAACGCGAGATCGGCGAGGTAGACCGCGCCCTTCCGGCTCGCACCCGAGATCCGGATCTCGCCGATCTGCTGCGGCTTGACGCCGGTGAGCGAGCTCAGCGGGACGCGGACCGTGCGCAGCCAGGTCTTGGGCAGCGGCGAGACCGTGCCGGGGAACGCCGTGAGCGCGTCGCTCACCTCGGACACCCTGACCGTCTGGGAGGCGCCCCGCTTGTCGACGATCTCGAGCGCGAGGTCCACGTCGCCGGTCGCCGTCTCGTCCCTCGCCGCGCGGAAGGTCAGCGCGTCGTAGCGGGAGACGTTCTGGTCCGGCTTGTCCAGGGGCACCGTCACCGTGCCCGTGGGGTCGCCCCAGGAGAACCGCAGCACCGGAGTCGAGGCGACGTTGTTCGCGTACGTCGCGGGCGTCCAGGAGGGCGCCTGTGAGGTGGTCAGCGTGGAGGCGCAGGACGGCAGGCCGCTCTGCGGCGAGCGGCCGAGCATCCCGGCGCAGACGACCGCTGTGGCCGAGCCGGAGACCCGCGTGGACGGCGCGAGCGACGTGAAGGGGGCCACGTCGAGGCGCCTGCCCGCGGGCGCCTGGGCGACGGCGTGCACGACGGCCCGCCCGGCGGAGGCGGGGGTGCCGCCGCTGCCGTCGAACAGCGGCAGCAGGCCCTGCTCGCCGCCCTGGACCAGGCGGAAGAACCCGGCGATGTACGCGGTGCCGACGGCGTACTGCTCGGCGGCGGTCAGCCGCGACGGCGCGGTGCCGCCGCAGACCGGGTCGTTGCGGTTCGACCAGTCGTCGGACGCGGGCGCGTGCGCCACTCCCGGGGTCCACTCGGTGTTGAAGAAGTTGTGGTCGGCGCCCATGACCATCAGCGAGGAGCGGAAGGCCGGGTCGCCGTCCGCGGCGTACCGGGAGTCGTCGTAGAAGTGCTGGCCCTGCTGGTTGGAGACGTCCCCGTCGCAGTACGGCAGGATGACGGCCATCGGCGTGCCGGGCAGGGTCGCCCGCGCGAAGTCCGTCGGCGCGAGCGGGAGCACCGCCCTGATCCCGTACGGCCTGGCCCGGCCCGCGTTCATCAGCGCGGCCTTGACGACGCCCTCGCCGCCACGTGAGTGGCCCATCAGGCCGATGTCGGACATGTCGAGGCGGCCCTTGAACAGGCTCACCAGCTTCGCGTCGCCCACGCCCTTGTCGGCGTCGGCGAGCAGGTCGAGGTGACGCATGACGACCTCGCCCCGGGCCAGCGCGCCCCGGTCCTCGCTGTAGGGGTTGTCGGCGGCGTTGACGCCGTTGGCGCTGACCGACACGACGACGTACCCGTGGCTCGCGAGCACGTCGGCGGGGCCGTCGTAGCCCTGGTAGCTGGCGATGGGCTGCTGCCCGGCCGGGCAGGGCCACTGGGTGTTGGACGTCGTCCAGGCCGTCGGGTTGTAACAGGCGGAGTGGCGGCCGTGCAGGAAGACGACGAGCGGGCGCCTGCCGCGGGCGCCTTCCGGCAGGTAGACCTTCGCCCGGATCTCGGCCTGGCGGCCGCCGAGCCCCTCCAGGGTGATGGCGGTGTCGCCGAGGTCGTACTCGTCGTGGGTCACGACGTACGAACCGGGAGCGGCGGGGTCGACGGGCGCGGGAGCCGGCTTGCCGTGCGTCTTGGCGGGCGCCGGAGCGGGTGTGGGAGCGGCCCTGCCGGTCACCGCCGCGGTGGCCTCGGGGACCTCGCCGTTCCAGGCCACGTCGACGGACGACGCCGTGACGACGGCGGGGTCGGGGGTGACGACGGTCAGCGTCATGCCGTCGGGAGACTCCTCGGCCGGGCCGAGCGACCGGCCGTCCGCCGCGAGTTCGGGGACGGCGTCGCGGACCGGCAGCGGCGTGTTCAGGTGGAGCGTGACCCGGTGGCCGCCGCCGACGGGTTCTACGGTCCAGGTGCCGTCCCCGCCGGTCGATGCGGTCGGGCCGGGCGGGCCGGGCGGCGCGGCGTGCGCGGGTCCCGCGAGGAGGGGTGTGGACAGGGCCGCGGCCGTGACGGCCGCGGCGAGCGCCTTGGTCCAGACGCGAACAGGAGAGCGCATTGGTTCCTTTTCGAGTGCAATGCCCCAAGAAACCCACTTACAGGATGGATTCTTGAGGTTTGTAGGGGTTGCATCCCGAATGAGATCGCTACCTGCGGCATGTACTGATTCCTGGTGGTTTCCCGCCGGTTAACGATCACTCACAGGCACGGCGGCCCCGCCGATCCCGGAACCGGTTACTGACCAGTAGCATAGGGAGCCGGAAGCTACCGACAAGTAGGAGCGAACCCGTGCCTGCGTCCCGTGAAGTCGTCTTCGTCGACGGCGTTCGGACGCCTTTCGGCAAGTCGGGCCCGAAGGGCCTGTACGCCGAGACGCGTGCCGACGACCTGGTAGTCCGCGTCATCCGCGAGCTGATGCGGCGCAACCCCGGCCTCCCTCCGGAGCGGGTGGACGAGGTGGCCATCGCGGCCACCACCCAGATCGGCGACCAGGGCCTGACCATCGGCAGGTCCGCGGCGGTGCTCGCCGGCCTGCCGAAGTCGGTCCCCGGCTACGCCATCGACCGCATGTGCGCCGGCGCGATGACCGCCGTCACCACCGTGGCGGGCGGCATCTCCTTCGGCGCGTACGACGTGGCCATCGCCGGCGGCGTCGAGCACATGGGCCGCCACCCCATGGGCGAGGGGGTGGACCCCAACCCCCGGTTCCTGTCCGAGCAGCTCGTGGACGGCTCGGCACTGGTCATGGGCATGACCGCGGAGAACCTGCACGACCGCTACCCGTCCATCACGAAGGAGCGCGCCGACGCCTTCGCCGTGGCCTCGCAGGAGAAGGTCGCCAAGGCGTACGCCGACGGCAGGATCCAGCGCGACCTGGTGCCCGTGGCCGCCCGCAAGGCCGCCGAGGGCTGGGGCCTGGCCACCGTGGACGAGGCGCCGCGCCCCGGCACGACGCTGGAGGGCCTGCGCGGCCTCAAGACGCCGTTCCGCGCGCACGGGCGGGTCACGGCGGGCAACGCCTCCGGCATCAACGACGGCGCGACCGGCTGCATCGTGGCCGCCGAGGACGTGGCCGGGGAACTGGGCCTGACCCCGCGCATGCGGCTCGTGTCCTACGCCTTCGCCGGGGTGGACCCCGAGGTCATGGGCATCGGCCCGATCCCCTCCACCGAGCGCGCGCTGCGTCTGGCCGGGCTGTCCATCGACGACATCGGCCTGTTCGAGATCAACGAGGCGTTCGCCGTACAGGTGCTGGCCTTCCTGGAGCACTTCGGCATCGCCGACGACGACCCGCGCGTCAACCCGTACGGCGGCGCGATCGCGTTCGGCCACCCGCTCGCCTCGTCGGGCGTACGGCTGATGATCCAGCTCTCGCGCGAGTTCGCCGAGCGGCCCGACGTCCGCTACGGGATCACCACGATGTGCGTCGGCATGGGCATGGGCGGCACCGTCATCTGGGAGAACCTCACATGAGCACGATCGAGACCTGGAAGGCCCTCCTGGAGGGCAAGAACGCCGACGAGGTGGTCACCAAGGCGCTCGTGCGCGACGTCGAGCTTCCGTACGGCGCGGGCACGATGGCCCTGATCACGCTCGACAACGGCCTCGACCACACCAAGCCCAGCACCTTCGGCCCGCACGGCCTGCTCGCGCTGAACGACGCGCTCGACGCGATCGCCGCGCGGTCCGACCTTGCGGCCGTCGGCGTCGTCGGCAAGCCGTTCATCTTCGCCGTCGGGGCCGACCTCAAGGGCGCGGCGGCGGTGTCCTCCCGCGAGGAGGCGCTGGCCATCGGACAGCTCGGGCACCACGTGTTCCGCCGCCTCGGCGAGCTGGACGTGCCGTCGTTCGCGTTCGTCAACGGCGCGGCGATGGGCGGCGGGCTGGAGATCGCGCTGCACTGCACCTACCGCACCGTCTCGTCCGGCGTCCCGGCGATCGCACTGCCGGAGTGCTTCCTCGGCCTGGTGCCCGGCTGGGGCGGCACCCAGCTCCTCCCCCGCCTCATCGGGCCGGAGAAGGCGCTGAAGCTCGTCATCGAGAACCCGCTGTCGCAGAACCGCATGATCAAGGGCCGCGACGCGTACGCCCTCGGGATCGCCGACGCGATGTTCGAGCCCGCCGACTTCGTCGAGGAGTCGCTGCGGTGGGCCGCCCAGGTGCTGCGCGGCGAGGTGACCGTCGAGCGGACCGACCACACCGCTGAGGACTGGGCCCCGGTGATCGACCAGGCCAGGACCCTCGTGGACCTCAAGCTGCGCGGGGCCTCCCCCGCGCCCTACCGGGCGCTCGACCTCGTGGCCCTGGCCCGTACGGCGTCGCGCGACGAGGGCTTCGCCGCGGAGGACGAGGCGCTGGCCGACCTGCTCATGAGCGACGAGTTGCGGGCCGGGCTGTACGCCTTCGACCTGGTGCAGCGCCGGGCCAAGCGGCCGGCCGGCGCGCCGGACAGGTCGCTCGCCCGCCCGGTCACCAAGGTCGGCGTGGTGGGCGCCGGGCTGATGGCCTCGCAGCTCGCGCTTCTGTTCGCCCGCCGCCTGGAGGTCCCGGTCGTGCTGACCGACCTCGACCAGGCCCGGCTCGACAAGGGCGTCGCGTACGTCCACGGCGAGGTGGACAAGCTGCTGGGCAAGGGCCGGATCTCCGCCGACCAGGCCAACCGGCTGAAGGGCCTGGTGACGGGGTCGCTGACCAAGGACGCCTTCGCCGACGCCGACTTCGTGATCGAGGCGGTGTTCGAGGACCTCGGCGTGAAGCAGAAGGTGTTCGCCGAGGTGGAGGAGGTCGTCTCCGAGACCTGTGTGCTGGCCACCAACACCTCCTCGCTGTCGGTCACCGACATGGCCGCCGGCCTGCGGCACCCGGAGCGGGTGGTGGGCTTCCACTTCTTCAACCCGGTCGCGGTGCTGCCGCTGCTGGAGATCGTCCGGGGCGCCGCCACGGACGACGCGACTCTGGCCACGGCGTTCGCGGTCGGCAAGACGCTGAAGAAGTCGTGCGTGCTGGTCAAGGACGCGCCCGCGTTCGTCGTCAACCGGCTGCTGACGCGGTTCATGGGCGAGGTCACGGCGGCCGCCGACGAGGGCACCCCGCTGGAGGCCGCCGACCACGCGCTCGACTCGCTCGGCCTGCCGATGACGCCGTTCGCGCTGCTCCAGCTCGTCGGCCCGGCCGTCGCGCTGCACGTCGCCGAGACCATGCACGCGGCGTTCCCGGACCGGTTCGGCGTCTCGCAGAACCTCGCCAAGGTGGTCGCCGCGGGCAAGCCGGGCCTCTACGGTCCGGACTTCCAGATCGACCCGGAGGTGCGGGCGCTGTTCGAGGGCGGCTCGTCCCCCTCGACCGGCGAGGAGGTGCGGCTGCGCGCGCTGCGGGCCCTCGCCCAGGAGATCAGGCTCATGCTCGACGAGGGTGTGGTGGCCGCGCCGCAGGACATCGACCTGTGCATGATCCTCGGCGCGGGCTGGCCGTTCCACACCGGCGGCATCACGCCGTACCTCGACAGGACGGGCATCTCCGAGGAGGTCACCGGCTCCCGCTTCCTTGCGCCCGGCGTCGCCTCCGTACCGGCCTGAGAGGCCGGCAGTGGAGCCGCCGCGCCACCCCGCGCGGCGGCTCACCGCTCAGGCGACAGGCGCTGACGTTCCCTTGCCGGTGGCGCCCCTGGATATCGGTACGAACGCGTCGATGCGGCACACGGGCATATGTCGCCCCTCCTCTGTAGTCTCTATGAGCAGGAAGGGAGCAGGCCATGACAGCGCAGCCGCACGACTTCGTGCCCGGCGAGACGCCGTTGCCGGAGAAGAACCTGCGGGCCATACGCGCGGCGTTGACCATCCCCCAGGACCGCGAGGCGTTCGACGCGGGACTGAAGGCAGTGCTCGACGAGGTCAGGGTCAGCCTGGACCTGGGTGCACTGAACGCGTTCGTACACCGGTGGTGGATCTCCGCCTGCGACTCGGTACGCGATCCCGAAGGCCGCCGACAGATGCACGAGCGGGCCGAACAGGTCCTGGCTGGCGGACCTCGTTCCGAGGGGAAGCCCTGGCGCGAGATTCTCGCCGCTCGCGGGATCGATGTGTAGGTGTACAAGCTCGTCATCGATCCGATAGCCGAAGAGCAGATCGCAGCGCTGCCAGACGAAGCGCTGCACCCGCTCGCGGAGTTGTTCACGCTTCTGGAGACCGCTCCGTGGAGCGGGGAACCGTACAACCAGGCCAAGCCGAGATCGAATATGCTCACCCACCCCTTCGGCGAACGGGGCCTAGCCACTTACGTCGTCCTAGAGGAGCAGCGTGAGAGCTACCTTGTTCGCATCGAATGGCCATAGCTATCCGCCGCCGAACTGATCACTCGACTGGACCTCGCTGCCCTGAGGGCTTGACGACGCGTCCGGTAGCGGGAGTTCCGACAGGAACGCCACACCGTACCCGGCGTGAACATCAGCGACGGCGCCATGCTTCTCCAGCTCTGCACGCAGCCGCTCTGCGCAGTGGGCAGCGGTGTCCAGTGGGGGTTGCCGGACCGAGATCAGCCGATCGGCCCCCATCAGGCCACCGCCCTGCAGCCGCTGTCCGGGCGGCCAAGGCACCGGACCTCCGACAACTCGACGGCCACACCGTCAAGGCGACACCGGGTGTTCGCCGAGGACTTCCGAGCGAAAGGCCAGCCCTTCCCCCGGCAGGCTCTACACCTGTCCATCTCCGTAACCATGGGATCAAGGGTCGGAATTCTCGTTCTCCCGAGCCCATCAGCATCCGCCGCGAAGCGCGAGAGTACGCCGAATCCCTGGGAGTCACCGCGTGACCGGCACCGGCAGAGTCCTGTACGTCATCGTCTGCGCCGCAGGGCCGGCCGGCGACGTCGGCAAGCTCGTCACCATGGCCCAGGACGACGGATGGACCGTGCAGATCGTCGCCACTCCGAACGCGCTCGACTTCATCGACGTCCCCGCGCTGGAGAAGCAGACCGGCCGCCCCGTCCGCAGCCGGTACCGCAAGCCAAGCGACCCCAAGCCCCCGAGGGCCGACGCCATCATCGTCGCCCCCGCGACCTACAACACCATCAACAAGTTCGCCCAAGGCATCGCCGACACCTACGCCCTCGGCCTCCTCGCCGAGGCCCCCGGCCTCGGCATCCCCGTCGTCGTCCAGCCATTCGTGAACAGCGCGCTAGCCAGCCGCACCCCGTTCCGGCGGGCGGTCGAGACGCTACGTGACGAAGGTGTGCACGTGCTCTTCGGTCCCGGCCAGTTCGAAGCTCACCCACCCAGCGCCGGGGCCGACCGCGTCGACTCCTACCCATGGCACCAGGCGTTGTCGGTGATCGCGCAAATCACCGGAGTCCCGGATAATCCCGCCGCCAATCCGATCAGGAGATGGGATCAGCATACTGACGCGCGGACACTCGCAACCATACTGATCAAGAAGCATGAGACCATGCCACGCCGAATACTCGCCCGACTCTCAGCCGCGCCGGGTGAAGCCGTCGATGCCGACACCCTGGGCAGGGGCGTGAACGCGACCCCAGAGCAGGTCGCCGAAGCGGTGAGCCGCATCAACTCACACGCCGAAGCCTTCGGGTTCATCCCACTCGTGACCTTCGAAGGTGCGGGATATCTCATTGATCCCTCGACGGCGCACGTCGTCGCTGATGCCCTGGCTCAAATCGACCGATAACGCCTTTCCCGGCAGCGACGACCTCATGCCAGGAGCGTTCGCCCCGACCACGAGAACCATGCCATGAGTCAGCAGACAGTAACCGATTCCGGATCAATGTCCGAGGAAGGACACGGACACTATGACGCAGCCCGGCGACTACGGCCTGCCTGGGTCGCTGAAGCGAGTGCTGACCGAGGTGGCGGCAGAACGAGCCGCCCAGGATGCGATGTGGGGCCTGCAGGACCACCCCGATGGCACCGGGCCCGCGTACGCGCCCGAGGCCGACCTGGCCAAGCGGGCCGTGGCCGACACCGCGGCTGAAGGCCGGCTGACGTGGCGGCACATCCTGCACGAAGAGGTGCTGGAGGCGTTCGCAGAGGATGACGCCGACCGCCTGCGCTGTGAGCTGATCCAGGTCGCCGCGGTCGCGGTCAAGTGGGTCCAGGACCTCGACAGACGCACCCAAACACCCGGCAGGCCTGCGACCGCACCAGCCGGGGAGGCTTGATGGCTGGGTTACGGAGGCGGGTTCTACCGGCGGCACGGCTATGCCGAGACCGGGCGGATGCTCGGCATCCCCGGCGGTCACGAGGACGTGCATGGAACACCGGGCGCCGAGGCTGAGCCGCCGCGCCACAGCGGCGCGGCGGCTCGCCGCGCTTCCACAAGGTCAGGCCGCGTGCCGGTAGGCGGGGTAGGTGAGGTAGCCGGCGTCGCCGCCCTGATACCAGGTGGACTGGTCGTGCGGCGCGATGGGGAGCCCCTGGCGCAGCCGCTCCACGAGGTCGGGATTGGCGATGAAGGCACGGCCGAAGCTGATCAGGTTGGCGCCGAGCCCCAGCCAGTGATCGGCCGCCGCCTTGTCCGTCTGCCGGGCGCCCATCGGGAAGACCGGGTTGACGATGAGCGTGCCGGGCCAGGCCTTGCGCAGTTCGACGAGCACGTCCTCGTCGGTAGTGGCCTCAAGGTGGACGTACGCCAGGTCCAGGGGGGCCAGCTCGGCGAGCAGCGCACCGTACAGCTCGGGGACGTCGGTCTCCTCCGCGCCCCAGATGCCCGCGCCGGGCGAGAGCCGGATGCCCGTCCGGGGGCCTCCCACCGCCTCGACGGTCGCGGACACCGCCTCCACGGCGAAGCGGATCCGGTTGGCGATCGACCCGCCGTACGCGTCGGTGCGCAGGTTGGCGGTGCTCGACAGGAACTGGGCGATGAGGTAGCCGTTCGCGCCGTGCAGTTCGACGCCGTCGAAGCCGGCGTCGACCGCCCGGAGCGCGGCCTGCGCGTAGGACAGGGCGTGCTCGGGCACCTCGGCGGTGTCCAGTGCCCTCGGCACTGGGGCGGGCTTGGGCCCTGCGGGGGTGAACACCTCCCCTGGGGCGGGGACGGCCGAGGGGCCCACCGGCCGCATTCCCGTGGTGTCGGGGTGGGAGACGCGGCCCCCGTGCATGATCTGGGCGAAGATGCGGCCGCCGTTGGTGTGGACCGCGTCGGTGACCGGCCGCCACGACGCGACCTGCTCGTCCGTGTACAGTCCCGGGGTGCCCGGGTTGGACTGCCCGACAAGGCTCGGCTGCACCCCCTCGGTCACGATGAGCCCGGCGGTGGCACGCTGGGCGTAGTAGGTCGCCATCGAAGCCGTCGCCAGGCCGCCCGCGGCCGCGCGGACCCGGGTCATCGGGGCCATCACCACACGGTTGGGCAGGGTCAGCGCGCCGAGCTGGTAGCGGTCGAAAAGGGTCGTCATTCCTGAGTGCCTTTCAGGGGTTCCTGCGGAAGGACGCGTCCGCCGGCTGGACACGGCGACTACGCTAAGACCTGACACTGACGTCAGATGCAAGCATTAGGCCCAGATTTTTCGACAGGAGGCGCGATGCGGATCGGCGAGTTGGCGTCGCAGGCGGGGGTGAGCGTCCGCTCCCTGCGCTACTACGAGGAGCAGGGCCTGCTCACCAGCACGCGCAGCCCCAGTGGCCAGCGCCACTACACCGACGACGAGGTCGAGCGGGTGCGGCTCATCCAGTGCCTGTACGCCGCCGGGCTCTCCAGCCGGACGATCGTCGAAGTGCTCCCCTGTGTCGACTCGCCGAGCGAGCGGAACTCCGACGAGGCGTTCGAGCGGCTGCTCCAGGAGCGAGAGCGGATCAGCCGGCACATCGACGAGCTCCTGCAGGCCCGCGACGCCCTCGACCGGCTCATCGACGTCAACCGCGCGCACCGCGCTCAGCTGACGGCTCGCTGACCATGCCCCGGTGTCAGGTCGCGTTCTCGCGTAGTTCCCTGGTGGCCGCCCGATAGGCCCCGGCGACGGCGAACATGTCCAGCGGCACCGGCGCCTGTTCCCTCCGGCCCGTAGGGCGCGCCGACCTCGTCCAGGTGCCGCCTGGACGCGCACAGGCGGCGTCGTAGTCGTCCAGGCCGCCCTCGACCAGCTCCTGGGCGGCGCCGGAGGCTGGGTCAGTCCGGAAGGAGGGTGCGCAGGGCCAGGTCGGCGACTGCGTGGAGCTCCTCGCGGGTACGGCCCGCGGCCGCCTGAACCGCGATGCCGTCGGTGATGGTGTGGACGAGCCGGGCCATGGTGGCCGGGTCGTGGCCGGAAGGCAGGTCGGGAGCGCGCTCAAGGCGCCGCCGAAGGGCCACCTCCCCGGCCATGCGGCAGGCCAGGGCCAACTCGCGGACGGGGGCGGCGTCGGGGCCGCACGCGTGAACGGTGTTGACGTTCAGGCAGCCAGGAGGCGTGTCGCGTCCGGCGGTCAGCTCGACCGCCCCCTTCACCAGGCGCTCGACAACCTCCCGGACGGTGGTCGCCGCCAGAGCCTCGGCCGCGAACGCCCCCGGACCGTTGACGTAGCGGTCGAGAGCCTTGGCGAACAGTTGCTCTTTGGTGCCGAACGCCGCATAGAGGCTCGGCTTGTTGATGCCCATCGCCGCGGTCAGGTCGGACAGGGAGGTGCCCTCGTAGCCCTGTCGCCAGAACAGTTCAAGGGCGTGGTCGAGCGCGACGTCGGGATCGAAGGCGCGGGGGCGTCCTCCGGGCATGCCGTTCCTCCTCAGTTTTGTACCTATCGGTACGTTACCTCTTGATTTCGCAGCCGGCCTCACTTATTTTCATACCGATCGGTACATAACTGAGGAGGCCGGTGACGTGATCAGGACCGGAGTGGTAGGGGCGAGCGGGTGGGCCAGGGCCTCGCATCTGCCTGCGCTGACGGCGCTGCCGGAGTACGAGGTGACGGCGGTCGCGACGACACGCCAGGAGAGCGCGGACCGGGTGGCGGCGGAGTACGGCGTGCCGCTGGCGTTCGCCGATCCGGGCATGCTCATCACCCACGACCAGGTGGAACTCGTCGTGGTGTCGGTAAAGGCACCCGAGCACGCCAAGGTGATCAGGGCCGCCCTGGAGGCGGGCAAGCACGTGCTGTCCGAGTGGCCGCTGACCGTCGACCCCGCCGAGGCGGCCGAGCTGGCCGATCTCGCCTCGGCCGCCGGGGTGGTGCACGCTGTGTGCCTGCAGGGCTGCCACTCGCCGGACGTGCGGTTCGTCGCGGACCTGGTCGCCGGCGGGAGGATCGGCCGCCTGGAGTCGGCGATCCTGGTGGCCTCCGGCAGTCCGCTGGGCGGCGCGAGCATCTCCCCGGAACTCGCATGGAGCACTGACCCCGCGGGAGGCACGTCGGTCCTGACGATCATGGCGGGCCATCTCCTGCCGATGCTGGAGCAGATGGCGGGCCGGCTGGTGGAGGTGACGGCCCGGCTTCCCCGACTTCACGACCAGGTCGCCGTCGCGGGGACCGGGGAGACGCTCGTCAACCGGGTGCCCGGCCAGGTGCTGCTCCACGGGCTCCTCGACAGCGGTGCCACCGCATCGGTCGCGGTGCACGGGGGCAGCGGGAGCCCCGACGGGTTCTTCGTGAAGCTCGTGGGCTCCGAGGGCACGCTGACCGTCACGCAGCCCAGGCCGGGTGTCTACATGCACTGGACCGACTGGGACATCCGGTCCGGCGAGGAGCGGGTGACCGTCCCCGACGCCTACCGTACCGTCCCCTTCGACCCGGCGGCCGGACCGGTGGCCAACGTGGCGGCGCTCTACCAGGAGATCGCCCGGGCGCTCGCCGAGGGGCGCCCTGCGTACCCCGACTTCCACGCCGCCGCGCGCCACCACCGGGTGCTCGCGGCGATCGAAAGCGCCGCGGAAACCGGCGGCACGGTCCGAGTCTCGTGACGGACCCCTCACCGCGCCCGCCGCGTACTCCCGCCGGTCCACCGGCGATAGCCTCTCGTGCGGACAAAACGGGAGGTCGCGGTGCCGGAACTGCTGATGGGGCTCAGCCTCGGCCTGGGCGCGGGCGTCACCCCCGGAGCGCTGCTGACGCTCGTCATCACGGCGAGCCTGCGCGGCGGGTTCCGCTCGGGGGTGCGCCTGGCCTGCGTGCCGCTGCTGTCCGACCTGCCCGTGGTGCTGCTCGCGGTGACGGCCGTCGGGGCGCTGCCGCAGGTGCTCCTGCGCGTGCTGTCGGTCGGGGGCGGGCTCTACGTCGTGTATCTGGGCGTGGAGACGCTGCGCGAGGCCCGTACGGCCCAGCCGCCCCGGCCCGGTGAGGACGCGCCCTCCTCCGCGAGGCAGGTCCTGCGCGGTGTGGTGGTCAACCTGCTCAACCCCCACCCCTGGCTGTTCTGGATCGCGGTGGGCTCGCCGGTCTTCGTCTCGGCGTGGGACCGGGCCCCGGCGTACGCGCTGGCCTTCGTGGGCGGGTTCTACCTGGTCCTGGTGGGTTCCAAGGTGGCGCTGGCGGGAGCCGTGGGGGCCGGCCGGCATCGGCTGACCCCCCGCGGCTACCGCCTGCTGCTGGGCGCGAGCGGCGTGCTGCTGGCCGCCGTCGGCGCCGCGCTCACCGTTCGAGGACTGCTTCCCCGGGGGTTGTAGCCGCCACCCTGCTGCGGCGGCGGCCGTACAGGAAGTAGACGGCCGTGCCCACGACCATCCAGGCGAAGAACCGGATCCAGGTCTCCACCGGCAGGTTGAGCATCAGGTAGGCCGAGGCCAGCACCGACAGGATCGGCACCAGCGGCACGAACGGCGTGCGGAAGGAGCGGGGCAGGTCGGGCCGGGTCCTGCGCAGGATCACCACCGCCACCGCGACGATCACGAACGCGAACAGCGTGCCGATGTTCACCAGCTCCGCGATGGCGCTCAGCGGGATCAGCGCCGCGAGCAGCGCGGTGGCCGCGCCGATGACGATCGTGATCCGGTACGGCGTGCGGAACGTCGGGTGGACCCGGGCGAGGGATCGGGGCAGCAGGCTGTCGCGGCACATCGCGAACAGCACCCGGCTCTGGCCCAGCATGAGGATCATCACGACGGTGGTGAGGCCGGCGATGGCGCCCACGCTGATCAGCGTCGCCATCCAGGGCTGGCCCACCGAGCGGAACGCGTCGGCGAGCGGGGCCGACGCGCTGAGCTCCGAGTAGTGCTGCATGCCGACGACCACGAGTGAGACCGCCACGTAGAGGATCGTGCAGACGACCAGCGAGACGATGATCCCGATCGGCAGGTCGCGCTGCGGGCGGCGGGTCTCCTCGGCCGCGGTCGCCACGACGTCGAAGCCGATGTAGGCGAAGAACACCAGGGCGGCGGCGGTGAAGACGCCGAAGACGCCGTACGCGACCGGCTGCACGCCGAACAGCACCTGGATGAGCGGGGCCTTCATGCCCTGCCCGGCGGCCATCAGGTGCGGCGGCGGGATGAACGGCCGATAGTTGGCCCCCTTGACGAAGAACAGCCCGGCGATGATCACGAGCAGCACCACGGACAGCTTGACCGCCACCATGGCGCCGTTGAACCGGGCCGACATCTTGATCCCGGCGACCAGCACCCCGGTCAGCAGGATCACGATCAGCGCCGCCGGGACGTTGAAGACGGCCTCGTCGCCGGCGATGGACGGCGGCAGGTAGATCCCGAAGTTCTTCAGCAGCGAGGCGAAGTAGCCCGACCAGCCCGAGGCGACCACCGCCGCGCCGAGTGCCAGCTCCAGCATCAGGTCCCAGCCGATGATCCAGGCCGGGAACTCGCCGATCGTGGCGTACGCGTAGGTGTAGGCCGAGCCGGCCACCGGGACCGTGGCGGCGAACTCGGCGTAGCACAGGGCCGCGAGCGCGCACACGACTCCGGCGATCACGAAGGAGATCGCGACGGCCGGGCCGGCCGTGTTGCGCGCCGCCACGCCGGTCAGCACGAAGATGCCGGTGCCCACGATGACGCCGATGCCGAAGACGGTGAGATCGAGAGCGCTCAGGCTGCGCCTGAGCCGATGTTCGCCGCCTTCGGCATCCTCAATCGACTGTTCTACCGGCTTCGTCCGGAAAAGGCTCATCCGCAGGCTCCTCATCACGTCGATGACCTGCAGACTTCCCGGTCACGCCGGGATTACTCATAGTTATCAATCGGTGGGCTGCGCCAGCCGCGCCGGATGGCTCTCCATCACCTGCGACCGGCGCGCCACGGCCTCCGTGATCTGACGGGCGAGGTCCTGCCCGGTCAGGCCGATGTCGGAGAGGATCTTGGCACGCTTGGCGTGGTCGAGGAACCGCTGCGGGATGCCGTAGGTCCGCACCGGCACGTCCACGTCGGCGTCGCGCAGCAGGCGCGCCACGGCGTCGCCCACGCCGCCGACCCGGCCGTTGTCCTCCACCACGGCGACCAGCTTGTGCGCGGCGGCGGCCAGCACCAGGGCCTGGTCCAGCGGCTTCACCCAGCGGGGGTCGACCACGGTGGCCGAGATGCCCTGCGCGTCGAGGAGGTTGGCGGCCTCCAGGCAGATCTCGGCCATCGAGCCGACCGCGACCAGCAGCACGTCGGCGTCCCCGGCGCGCAGCACGTCCATCTCGCCGAGCTTGCCGACGGCTTCGACGTCCGCGGGCAGGGCGCCCTTGGGGAAGCGGACCACCGTCGGGCCGTCCTCGATCCCGACCGCTTCGGCCAGCAGCTCGCGCAGCCGCGCGCCGTCGCGGGGGGCGGCCACCGACAGCCCGGGGATCACCTGGAGGATCGACAGGTCCCACATGCCGTTGTGGCTGGGGCCGTCGTCCCCCGTCACACCCGAGCGGTCGAGCACGACCGTGACCGGCTGCCGGTGCAGCGCCACGTCCATCAGGAGCTGGTCGAAGGCCCGGTTGAGGAAGGTCGCGTAGACCGCCACGACCGGGTGGAGGCCGCCGAGCGCGAGCCCGGCGGCGCTGGTCAGGGCGTGCTGCTCGGCGATGCCCACGTCGTAGATCCGGTCCGGGTACGCCTCGGCGAACGCCGCGAGGCCGGTGGGGTGGAGCATCGCCGCCGTGATCGCGACGACGTCCTTCCGCTCCGCGCCGATCTTGACCATCTCGTCGCTGAACACGTTGGTCCAGCTGTGCGGCTTGGGCCGCTCCTCGCCGGTCTCGATGTCGAAGGGCTGCGGCGAGTGGAAGCAGTCCTCGTCGTGGTTCTCCGCGTGCGCGTAGCCGTTGCCCTTCCGGGTGAGCACGTGGACGATGACGGGACCGCGGAAGCCCCTGGCGCGGCGCAGGGCCGCCTCCACGGCGCCCTCGTCGTGGCCGTCGATCGGGCCGACGTACTTCAGCCCGAGGTCCTCGAACATGACCTGCGGGGTCAGGATGTCCTTCAGGCCCTTCTTGATGCCGTGCAGCGTGTCGTAGAGCGGCGCGCCGACCAGCGGCACCCGGCCGAGGTTGCTCTTCACCAGCTCCAGCACGTGCTCGTAGCCCTGGGTCATCCGCAGGGACGACAGGTGGGAGGCGAGACCGCCGATCGTCGGCGAGTAGGAGCGCCCGTTGTCGTTGACCACGATGATCAGCGGGAGGTCCTTGCGCCCGGCGATGTTGTTCAGCGCCTCCCAGGCCATGCCGCCGGTCAGCGCGCCGTCGCCGATCAGCGCCACCACCGTGCGGTCCGTCTCGCCGCGCAGCACGAGCGCCTTGGCCAGCCCGTCGGCGTACGACAGGACGGTGGAGGCGTGGGAGTTCTCGATGAAGTCGTGCTCCGACTCGGCCCGGCTGGGATACCCCGACAGGCCGCCCTCCTGCCGCAGGGTCCCGAATTGCGCGGCCCTGCCGGTCAGCAGCTTGTGCACGTACGCCTGGTGGCCGGTGTCGAACAGGATCGGATCGCGGGGCGAGTCGAAGACCCGGTGGAGGGCGATGGTCAGCTCGACGACGCCGAGGTTGGGGCCGAGGTGACCGGCGGTCCTCGCGACCGTGGAGACCAGCAGGTCGCGAATCTCCTCTGCCAGCACCGGCAGTTGCCCGGCCTCAAGGCGCTTCACGTCGAGCGGATCCTTGACCGTCTCCAGAATCCCCACCGCTCATCCTTTCCGCTCGCCATCGAACGGATCGAGTCTAGTTCTAGGGAGGCCTGGTGGTATCAGGGGTTGCGCCGAACCTGCACAAGACCTTCCCGGTGCCGACGTCGATCCCGCTTTACCCGTCGCCGCCTCCTGCCCTACCCTCATGATCCACGCAAGGAAAGTCCGCGTTGCCGGGTCTTCGGGCCGTTCGCCAGATTCCTGACTATCTCTCTGTCCGCTTGGGATGCCCACTGATGATTCGCATAAGCCTCCGCGCGGCGTCCGTCGCGGTCACGGCGGTGGCGGGGGCCCTGTCCCTCACCGGTGCGGCTGGCGCGTCCGGCACGACGGCGACACCGGCCGCGTCGTCGGCGCGGCCCGTGCCCACCGGCCCGGGGGCGCTGACCAGGAACCCGCTCTACACCACGGGCGAGTTCGAATCCTCCGAGTGCACCGAGCCGAGCCGCCGGGCCGGCGACCCGGACTCCTACCGCGCCTACCTGGACGACCTGCTCGGCTGCCTCAACCACACCTGGAGCGAGGAGTTCCGGCAGGCGGGGCTGAGGTTCTCCCCGCCCAGGGTGCGTTACATCAGGAAGAGCGTGGACACGGGCTGCGGCCAGTACGTGGCGAGCTACGCGGCGGGCCTGTACTGCCCCAGGAACAAGACGATGTGGATCCTGCTGTCCGAGGAGGAGCTGTCCGACCCCACGGGGTTCGGTCTCTTCACGGTCGTCACCCACGAGTACGGCCACTACGCGCAGGACCGCGCCGGCATCCTGGCCGAGTTCGCCCGGCAGTCCTCCAAGGTGGGCAAGAAGCGGGCGGACGACCTCAACCGCCGCGTCGAACTGCAGGCCGAGTGCTTCTCCGGCGCCTTCGTCGGGAGCGTCTGGAGTTCACTCGGCCGCGACCGGCACGACTGGGACGAGCAGCTCAGGTGGGTCGCCGGCGACAGGTGGCACGGCAGGACGGGCAACATCCGCTACTGGCTCAAGCGCGGCTGGCACGGCAGAGGCCCGGAGGTGTGCGACACGTTCTCCGCCCCCGCCTCCAGGACCGCCTAGCCGCCTCAGGGAGCTACCCGGGACAGCGCTTCGAGGGGGTCGGCGAGCACCTGGGCGAAGGCCAGCTCCGCGGCCCCCATCAGCGTCGCGTCGTCGCCCAGGGCCGAGGTGCGCAGCCGCACCTGCTCCCGCGTCGCGCGCAGGGTGCCGGTGGCGATCCGGCTGCGCACCTGGGCGGCCGAGCCCAGGTAGATCTCCCGCAGGATGCCGCCGAAGACGACCATCTCGGGATTGAAGATGTTCACCAGGCTGGCGACGCCGAGCCCGAGCCAGTTCCCCACGTGGGCGAGGGCCTCCTGGGCCATCACGTCGCCCCGGTCCGCGGCGTCGACGACGGCGCGGACCGCGTCCCTGCCGATCATCTCGCCGTACCGGCCGGCGTGCTCCATCAGGGCCGGCTCCCCCACCTCGGCCTCCAGGCAGCCGCGCGAGCCGCACGCGCACGGGCGGCCGTCCGGGTTGACCACCATGTGGCCCACCTCGCCGCCGTACCCGCCGTACCCCCCGAGGAGCTGGCCGTTCACGATGATGCCGCCGCCGATGCCCACGTCGCCGTGCAGGTAGATCAGGTCGCGGCAGCCCGCGCCGATCCCGCGGGTGTGCTCGGCGAGCCCGCCGAGGTTGGCCTCGTTGCCCACCGCCACCGGCAGCCCGAGCGCGAGCCGCTTCGTCAGCTCCTCCCCCAGCGGCACCTCGAACGCGCCGATGTTCGGCCCGATCCTGACCACGCCGTCGGAGGCGCGGACCACTCCGGAGACCGCCGCCGCCGCGCCGACGCAGATCGTGTCCTCGCGCGTCTTGCGCCGCATCTGCCGGGCGAAGCCCGCCAGCGTCCCCACGACCTGCGCCATGTCGAACGGCCCGCGCGCCCGCGCGGCCTCCCGGCGGTCGAGGATCACGCCGCCGAGGCCGATCCGCGCGGCGGCCAGCCGGTCGACCCCGACCTCGAAGGCGAGCACGTAGACGCGGGCCGTCTCCGGGCGGACGACCAGCGACGGCCGTCCCGCCCGGCCGGTGTCCCTGGGCAGCTCCTCCCTGACGAGGCCGGCCGCCGTCAGGTCCGCCGTGAGCGCCATGATGGTGCTCCGGTTCAGCCCCATCAGCGAGGTCAGCTCGGCCCGCGAGGTGGGCCCTCCGAGGTGGACGTGCCGCAGCAGAGTCCCGAGGTTGTGCTTGCGGATCTCCTCCTGTGAGGGACCGGCGCGCATCATCGGGGCAGCCTCGGATTCCGTGGGGGTCGGGGGGGAACCTGAGCAGGTCAGGGGTCGGAGATCACCTTATCGGTCCCGATCACGTCATCTTCTGCCGGTCGCCGCCGCGCGCTTCCGCGACAGCGCGTCCACGCCCGCGGCGAGCAGGAGCACCGAGCCGGTCACGACGAACTTGACGCCGGCGCTGTAGCCCATGAGGCCCATGCCGTTCTCGATGACCGCGACCACCGCACCGCCGAGCAGCGCGTCGAGCGCCCGGCCCTTGCCGCCGAAGAGGCTGGTGCCGCCGATGACGGCCGCGCCCACCGCGAACAGCAGCACGTTGCTGCCGCCGGTGTTGGGGTCGACCGAGTTGGCCCGCGACGCCGCGATGATGCCGCCGATCGACGCCATGAAGGAGCAGATGACGAAGGCGGAGATGCGGATGCGGTCAACGTTGATGCCGGCCCGGCGGGCGGCCTCGGCGTTGCCGCCGACGGCGTAGATGTGCCGGCCGTACGCCGTGCGCCGCAGCACGAAGGTCCAGACGATCAGCAGGATCACGATCAGCGGGACGACGATCGGCACGCCCTTGAGCGACACGATCGCCGCGTTGCGGCTGCGCTCCAGGTTGAGCACGTACACCGCGAACCCGGCGACCACGGCGAGCGTCACGACCCGGGCGGCGATGACCGCGATCGGGGTGGCGACCAAACCGCGGCCCGCGCGGCGGCGCGCCTGCAGGAACTGGATGGCGGCGTACGCCGCGACGCCCACGACCAGCGCCGCCCAGCCGACGGCCGGCGGGACGTTCCTGTTCGCGATCGCGAGGATCGTCTCGTCGCGGATCGAGATGTTGGTGCCGTCCTTCACCAGCAGCAGCACGACGCCCTGGAAGGCCAGGAACGCCGCCAGCGTGACCACGAAGGAGGGGATGCCGAGCTTGGCCACCAGGGATCCGAGGACCAGGCCGATGACCGCGCCGGTGACCATCGCGGCCAGGACCGCGAGATACCAGGGCCAGCCCTGCAGGGTCAGCAGCACGGCGAGCACCGCCGCGCAGACGCCGCTCGCGAAGCCCGCGGACAGGTCGATCTCGCCGAGGAGGAGCACGAAGATCAGGCCCATGGCGATGACGGCGACCGCCGCCCCCTGGGTGAACAGGTTGGCGAAGTTGACCGCCGACAGGAACGCAGGGCGCAGGACCGAGAAGACCACGCAGAGGATGACGAGGCCGAAGACCGCGGGCAGCGCCCCCAGCTCGCCGCCCTTGACGCGCTCGATGTAGCCCTTGACGTGCACGCCGAGCGCGGACTCGGCGTTCTCCTGCTTGGGGAGCGTTTCGGTTGTCATGATGCCGCTCCGTTGCCGTTCTTGAGCCCGAGCTCCCCGCTGCGCCCGGAGGTGATCAGTTCCACGATCTGCGCGTGGGTCACTTCGGATGCCTTGACCTGGGCCGCCATCCGGCCCAGATACAGCGCCGCGATCCGGTCGGACACGGCGAAGACGTCGTTCATGTTGTGGGAGATGAGCACCACCGCGAGGCCCTTGTCGGCCAGGCGGCGGACCAGTTCCAGCACCTGCGCGGTCTGCGCGACGCCGAGGGCGGCGGTCGGCTCGTCGAGGATGACGACCTTGCTGTTCCACAGCACGGCCTTGGCGATCGCCACGGTCTGCCGCTGACCGCCGGACAGGCTGGAGACGTGCTGGCGCAGCGACTTGACGGTGCGGACCGACAACCCGGCCAGGGTCTTGGCCGCCATCTCCTCCATCGTGTCCTCGTCGAGGACCAGACCGCTGCGGCGCTCGCGGCCCAGGAACATGTTCTGGACGATGTCGAGGTTGTCGCAGAGGGCGAGGTCCTGGTAGACGATCTCGACGCCGAGCGCCGCCGCGTCCCTGGGCCCGCTCACGTGGACCCGCTCGCCCTCGAAGAAGTACTCGCCCGAGTCGATCGGGTGGATGCCGCCGATGCACTTGACCAGCGTCGACTTGCCGGCGCCGTTGTCGCCGACGAGTGCTGTCACCTCGCCCGGATAGGCCGAGAAGGCGACGTCGTGAAGGACCTGCACGGGGCCGAAGCTCTTGTTGATGCCGCGCAGTTCCAGGATCGGTCCCTGGGACACGATGGGCTACTCCGTAGATCGATGGGGCCGGTACGGCGCCGTTCTCCGGGCCGCCTCTCGTCGCTCCGGGCGGTGCGGGGCGCCCTGGTCCTTTCGGGACGGGGCGCCCCGCACGGTGCTCGTCGCGGCTCAGCACGTCACCCGCTCAGGGGGTCCGCGTCGCCGTACGCACCCGGTGGATGGATGTGCTTAGCTGATGCCGGCCTCGGTGCACTTGTCGGCGAAGTCGCCGGTGCACAGCTCGTCCTTGCTCACGAAGCCGTCGGCCACGACGTCCTTGACGTTGTCGAAGAAGATGGCCTGGGGCTCCAGCAGCACGGAGGGGACGTCACGGTTGCCCTCGGTGTCCTTGACCGAGCCGCTCGCCTGCGGCTGCTCGCCCTTGGCCAGCGAGACCGCGAGCTGCGCGGCGGCGTCGGCCTCCTTCTTGATGGCCTTGTAGACCGTCATGCACTGGTCGCCGGCGAGGATGTTCTGCAGGCCCTGCACGGTGGCGTCCTGGCCGGTGACCGGGACCTTGCCGTTCAGCTTCTGCTTCTTCAGCACCGAGATGGCGGCGTTGCCGAGGCCGTCGTTGGCGGCGAGGACGCCGGCGATCTTCGGCTCCTGGGTCAGCATCTGCTCGAAGATCGTGCCGGCCTGGGTGTTGTCCCAGTCCGGAACCGACTGGTCCGGGCCCTTCTTGTAGTCGCCGGAGTCGTACTTTGGCTGGAGCACGCCGTCGTAGCCCTGCTTGAACAGCGTGGCGTTGTTGTCGGTCGGCGAGCCGTTCAGCTCGGCGACGATCGGCTTGTCGGCCTTCTTGTCGGTCAGGCACTTGACCAGGCCCTCGCCCTGCAGCTTGCCGACCGCCGTGTTGTCGAACGACACGTAGTAGGAGGCGCTGCCGCCGAGCGTGAGGCGGTCGTAGTCGATCGTCGCGACGCCCTGCGACTTGGCCTTGTCCAGCACGGCCTTGCCGGTGCCGCTGTCGAGGTTGACGATCATCAGGACGGTCGCGCCGTTGGTGATCATCTGGTCCGCGATCGTCTGGAACGCGGTCTTGTCGCCCTGGGCGTTCTGGATGTCGTACTGCACGCCCGCCGTCTTGAACGCCTCTTCGAGGTACTTGCGGTCGGCGGTCTCCCACCGGGCGGAGGACTTGCTGTCCGGCAGGATGACGCCGATCTTGCCGGGCTTGGCGTCACCGGCGGCGGCCGAGGGGGCGCCGCTGGACTGCGCGGAGGTGTCACCGCTCTCGCCCCCGCAGGCGGTGAGACCGAGGGTGAGCGCCGCGGCCGCGGCGCCGATGCTGAGGATCCCCTTGCGCATGATGCGTGGGTCCTTTCTTTGGCTGGGGGTCTATGAGGGGGTGCGGCCGAGCCGGTGCCCCTTCCCGCCGTCTGGGCAGATCTTGTGGGCTGTAGGCACCTTGGCCACCCGGTACGGCAGGGGCCGGGTCACGGCGTTCACCGCTCCAGGGAATGTTGTTTGAGACAACGTAAGCCCAAAGCCGAGGTGGTGAAAGACACAGGACGGTAACGTTTGTTGTCCGCGGTAACAATGAAGAAACGCACGATCAACATCGGGAGGCGTTCCGTCCCGCCTGGCTCGACGGTCGATGGTGACATCTTCGTGACCCCCGGCCTCCTACTGTCGGCGGGGACGCCCCCCGTGTACGGCGGCGGGGCCGGGGATGCGGAGGCCGGTGATGCCCCAGCCCGTCCCGTCCTGCCAGTCGCCGCGCTGCCGTGCCGGCGGCCGTGAGGTCGTGCCCGGCCTGTCGCTGGAGATCGCGCCGGGCGAGCGCGTGGCGCTGCCCCGGGTGCCCGAGTTCGCGGGAGGCGCCCGCCTGAAGGAGTTCGCCACGCTCAGCGGGCGAGGCTCTGCCCGAGCAGCGCGCAGGCGGAGACGGCGGCCACCGTCAGGACGGCCGTACGGACCCGCCCGCCGTCGAGGTAGCGGCGCAGCGGCCCCGAGGCCGCGAAGCCGAGCAGGACGAAGGGCACCAGCACCGCCCCCGCGGCCAGGGCGCGCCCCGGGAGCCTGCCGAGGACGGCGAGGATGACGAGCGACTGCGCGGCGCTCAGGCAGAAGAACATCGCGAGCGTCGCCCGGATCTGCGGGCCGCGGGCGCTCTGGTAGACCAGGGCGATCGGCGGGCCGCCGATCCCGGTGGCCGTGCCGGTGATCCCCGAGAGGAACCCGGCGGCCGTCAGCGTCGCGCCGTTGCGCGGCACGGCGACGGCGCGGGCGGTCAACACGACGGCGACCAGCACCATCACGCCGACCAGCACGCCGAGCGTCGCCGTGCTCACGTAGACGACCACGAGAGCGCCGATCGCGCTGCCCGGCAGCCGGCCCAGCAGGGCCCACCCCGCCCCCCGCCACTCGGCCCTGCGCCACTCCCGGGCCAGGGTGAACAGCGGCATCGCCATGTTGACGACCTGGACCGCACCGGGCATCACCGCCGGATCGAGCAGCGTGATCAGGGGTGCGGCCACCAGGCCCAGCCCGAACCCCACCCCGCCCTGCACGACCGCCCCGATGAAGACCGCCACTCCCCCGATGAGCAGCAGCGCCACGTCGTGATCCATGCGCGGACCCTAGCGGCGCCCCCATACCGCCCGGCAACCGGTTATCCAGGGCCCAGGAACTCGGACAATCACCGTCAGTAATCGAAATATGTTGCGAGAGTAATCAGAGCCTTCGTAGACTCCCACGTGGCGACATCGCCGTAGCGCTTTTTGTAGACAGGATCGTAGCCTCGCGGTATGGGGAGCGAGCAACGCCACACGACGATCCGGGTCAGCGTCGAGATCAGAGACCTGATAGCGCAACTCTCGGAGCAGGAAGGCAAGAGCATGACCGCTTTGGTCGAGGACGCGGTGAGGGAGCACAGGAAGAAGCTCCGCTGGCAGCGTGTCGCGGAGCAGATGGAGCGGACGCGAAGAGAAGACCCGGAAGGCTGGGCGGAGTACGTCGCGGAGCGCGACCTGTGGCTGGGCCCTCCGTCAAATCGCATCGCCCCCGAGTGGGAAGGTCTGATCGATCTGCCCGAGGATCTCCCCGGCGAGTGCAAGGAGAGGGATGAGGGTTAGGCAAGGCGACATATGGTGGGCCGACCTCGGCGAGCCGATCGGCCGCGAGCAAGGGTACGGCCGGCCTGCCGTCGTCGTCAGCAACGACATCTTCAACAGGCTCGTACGGGACCCCGTGCTTGCCGTCCCGTTGACGACACGATTCCGCGGCTGGGACACGCACATCGAGATAGCGCCCGAGGAAACGGGTCTGCCGAAGACGAGCTGGGCGATGGTCGAACAACTGCGCGCGCTCTCACCTGAACGATTCGGCACAAGAATCGGAGTCGTTCCGCCCGACATACTGTCGGAGATCGCCGACTGGGTCGTCGACATGTTGTAGGACGGCGGCGCCCTCCTGGACGGGACTGAGATCCCGTCCAGGAGAGCGTCATGTCCGATAAGGATTCGGTTCAGCTCCTGGCGAGCCCCTCAGCTCTTGGCGAGCAGGGAGCGCAGGACGTACTGCATGATGCCGCCGTGACGGTAGTAGTCCGCCTCGCCGGGGGTGTCGATGCGCACGACGGCCTGGAACTCGACGTCCCCGGCCCGCACGGTGACGGTGGCGGGGGTCGAGCCGGTGTTCAGCTCCTCGACCCCGACGATGTCGAAGGTCTCCTCGCCGGTCAGGCCCAGCGACTCGGCGCTCTCACCCTCCGGGAACTGCAGCGGCAGCACGCCCATGCCGATCAGGTTCGACCGGTGGATGCGCTCGTACGACTCGGCGATGACGGCGCGCACGCCGAGCAGCGCGGTGCCCTTGGCCGCCCAGTCACGCGACGACCCCGAGCCGTACTCCTTGCCGGCCAGGACGACCAGCGGGATGCCGGCGGCCTGGTAGTTCTGCGACGCGTCGTAGATGAACGCCTGCTCCCCGCCCTTGGTGAAGTCGCGGGTGTAGCCGCCCTCCACGCCGTCGAGCAGCAGGTTGCGCAGCCGGATGTTGGCGAAGGTGCCGCGGATCATCACCTCGTGGTTGCCCCGGCGGGAGCCGTACGAGTTGAAGTCCCTGACCTCGACGCCGTGCTCGCGCAGGTAGCGGCCCGCCGGGGTGTCGGCCTTGATCGAGCCCGCGGGCGAGATGTGGTCGGTGGTGACCGAGTCACCCAGCTTGGCCAGGACCCGGGCGCTCCGGATGTCCGTCACCGGCTCGGGCTTGGCGGGCATGCCGTCGAAGTACGGCGCCTTGCGGACGTACGTCGACTCCGGGTCCCACTCGAAGGTGTCGCCCGTCGGGATCGGCAGCGACTGCCAGTGCTCGTCGCCCTTGAAGACGTCCGCGTAGTCGCGCTGGAACATGTCCTGGCTGATCGACTCCGACACGACGGCCGCGACCTCCTCGGGCGCGGGCCAGATGTCCTTGAGGAAGACCGGCTGCCCGTCGGAGCCGACGCCGAGCGGCTCGTTGTTCAGGTCGACGTCCATGGTCCCGGCCAGCGCATACGCCACCACGAGCGGCGGCGAGGCCAGGTAGTTCATCTTGACGTCGGGGTTGATCCGGCCCTCGAAGTTGCGGTTGCCCGACAGCACGGCGGTGACCGCGAGGTCGTTCTCCTGGACCGCGGCGGAGATCTCCGGCTCCAGCGGGCCGGAGTTGCCGATGCAGGTGGTGCAGCCGTAGCCGACGAGGTTGAAGCCCAGCTTGTCCAGGTACGGCTGGAGGCCGGACCGCTCGAAGTAGCCGGTGACGACCTGGCTGCCCGGGGCGAGCGAGGTCTTCACCCACGGCTTGCGCGACAGCCCCTTGTCCACCGCGTTCTTCGCCAGCAGGGCCGCGCCGAGCATGACGTACGGGTTGGAGGTGTTCGTGCAGGACGTGATCGCGGCGATCGTGACGACACCGTGGTCGATCTCGAACGAGGTGCCGTCCGAGAGCGTGACCGGGGTCGGCCGGTGCGGCCGCTCGCCGTTGCGCCGCACGGTGTGCGGCACGTCGCCCGCTCCACTGTGGGAGATCGCCGGAGAGTCCGACGCCGGGAACGACTCGGCCGACGCCTCGTCGGCGGGGCCCTCGATGCACTCGTCGGTGACGTACGTGCGGACCGCCGCGCGCCAGGCCGACTTGGCGTCCGCCAGCGGGATGCGGTCCTGCGGGCGCTTGGGCCCGGCGATCGACGGGACGACGGTCGACAGGTCGAGCTCGATGTACTCGCTGAAGACGGGCTCGGGCGCCGAGGGGTCGAGCCAGAGGCCCTGCTCCTTGGCGTACGCCTCGACCAGCGCGACCTGCTCCGGGGAGCGGCCGGTGAGCTTGAGGTAGTCGACGGTCTGGCCGTCGATCGGGAAGATGGCGCAGGTGGAGCCGAACTCGGGGCTCATGTTGCCGATCGTGGCGCGGTTGGCCAGCGGCACGCTGGAGACGCCCTCGCCGTAGAACTCCACGAACTTGCCGACCACGCCGTGCTTGCGCAGCATCTCGGTGATCGTGAGCACGAGGTCGGTCGCGGTGGCGCCGGCCGGCAGCTTGCCGGTCAGCTTGAAGCCGACCACCCGCGGGATCAGCATCGAGATCGGCTGGCCGAGCATCGCGGCCTCGGCCTCGATGCCGCCGACGCCCCAGCCGAGGACGCCGATGCCGTTCTCCATCGTGGTGTGGGAGTCGGTGCCCACGCAGGTGTCCGGGTAGGCCTTGCCGTCGCGGGTCATGACCACGCGGGCCAGGTGCTCGATGTTGACCTGGTGGACGATGCCGGTGCCCGGCGGGACGACCTTGAACTCGTCGAACGCCGTCTGGCCCCAGCGCAGGAACTGGTAGCGCTCGCGGTTGCGCTCGTACTCCCGCTCGACGTTGCGCTGGAAGGAGTCGGGATGACCGAAGAAGTCGACGATGACCGAGTGGTCGATGACCATCTCCGCCGGCGCGAGCGGGTTGATCTTCGCCGGGTCGCCGCCCAGGTCGCGTACGGCCTCGCGCATGGTGGCGAGGTCGACGACGCAGGGCACGCCGGTGAAGTCCTGCATGATCACGCGGGCGGGGGTGAACTGGATCTCCACGCTCGGCTGGGCGTTCGGGTCCCAGCCCGCGATGGCGCGAATGTGGTCGGCGGTGATGTTCGCGCCGTCCTCGGTGCGGAGCAGGTTCTCCAGCAGGATCTTGAGGCTGTACGGGAGGCGCGCCGACCCCTCGACGGCGTCCAGCCGGTAGATCTCGTATGACGCGTCACCGACGCGCAGCGTGTCACGGCTGCCGAAGCTGTTCGCGGACACGAAGTTCGCCTCCCCAGGGTTCCGGGCTTGTCACAGGTTTCGTGTGCATCCTCCCGCACGCACGGGACACTCCTGACAATTAGGTTGCCCTAACCTGTGCGGCTCGGCGGATGTCTCGACGTCAAGATATCCCTCAAGATATCTCGACATCAAGTTACTAGCGGGTAGGCCGACGGCCATAGCATCGACGTCGGCAAACAGCCGGATTTTTCGGCTTTCGGGAAGTTCCTACGGATGCTTCGGGCGCGTCCCCGCTCAGGCGGGCATCAGCCGCAGGCAGAACAGCGCGATCACCACGATCGACAGGGCGGGGCCGAGGAACTGCTTCTCGAACGCCTTGCCGGTCTTGATGCCGATGTCCCACGGCAGGAGCCAGCGGCCCTTGATCGGCCATAAGACGGGACAGCCGCGCTCGGTCAGGCAGTCGCCGATCACGTGCACCAGGCAGCCGACCCCGATGGCCAGCCCCAGCCAGGAGTAGGTGACGCCCAGCGACATGAAGGTGAGGAACAGCCCCGCGGTGAGCCCGATGTTCACGACGGCGGAGGTGAGCGTCTTGCCGGGCACGCCGATGCCCACGGCGCGGATCGCCAGGCCGATCATCAGCACGACCAGGATGTCTCTGCCGATGGCGTAGCGATCGCCGAGCAGGTGCGCGCCCACTCCCATCAGGACGCTGAACAGCAGCGAGTGGGTGGCGTGCCGGTGCCCGCCGCTGACGAAGTTCACGCCCTTGCTGAGCAGCCAGGTCACCGGTCCGAACGTCTGGGCGATCGTGGCACTGGGGTGGTCGAGATCGGGCAGCATGGCCGCGCCCGCGCACACCACGGCGCCCGCGACGAGCTCGGGCGGGGTCAGGATCGGCCCCGTCAACGTCGCCAGCTCCGGATGTCCCACCGCCTCCGGCAGCGCCACCAGGGCCGGCGCGACCGCCAGCCACACCGCGGCCCCGCTGAGGGCGTGCGAGTGCCCCATCATGACAAGATCACGCTTCGAGAGCGTACGGCAAAGCACCGACAAATTCCGCGAAGCACCCACCCGCCGGGCGCGTGTCGCACCCCCACCCCACCGCACCGCACCGCAACGGGGGCCGGAACGACAAAGACGGGATCGTCCCGCTCCAAGAGCACCCCCCAGCCCTCTCAGAGCAGAACGATCCCGTCTTCGTGAGAGATAACGCTACGGTCTCGGGCCCTGTTCCCCCTAATCGAAAAACTCCCTCGTGAGCTATGTCACTCTTACCCGAGGATTGTCGGCAGAACAATCGCGATATATCGTTGAGCCATCGAGAACGAATCGTGAACCAGAAGGGGGCACTGCGATGAGTTCGGCACACGCGGTCGGCGGGCCCTGGGCCCGCCCGGAGTTCGGACACAGTCACGAGTTCGGGCACGAGTTCAGGCACGAGATGCGCCGTCACATGCGGCGCGCGTTGCGGGAGACGTTCATGAAGGGGGCGGCCATGTGGCAGCAGGAACATCACGAGGGCGGCGGCCCTCACGAGCACCGGCACCGGGGCGGCATGCGGGGGCGCGGCCCATGGGGCGGCTTCGGGCCCGGCGGCCCGTTCGGCCCGCCGTGGGCGGGCGGCAACTTCCCGTTCGGCCCCCGGGGGTTCGGACGGCCCAGGAAGGCCAAGCGCGGTGACGTACGGGCGGCGATCCTCGCCCTGCTCGCCGAGGAGCCGCGCAACGGCTACCAGATCATCCAGGAGATCGCCGAGCGCAGCCAGGGCGGCTGGAAGCCCAGCCCGGGCGCGGTCTACCCGGCGCTGCAGCAGCTCACCGACGAGGGTCTGGTGCGCGCGGAGGAGACCGACGGACGCAAGACGTTCCAGCTCACCGAGGCCGGGCGCGCCTACGTCGCGGAGCACGGGGACGAGGTCCGGGCTCCCTGGGAGGAGATGACGCCGGACATCGGGAACGACGTCCACGAGCTGTTCGACCTGTCCAGGCAGGCGGCGTCCGCACTGTTCCAGCTCGCCCACTCGGGCACCGAGGGGCAGGTCAGGCAGGCCAAGCAGGTGCTGGCGGAGACCCGCAGGAAGCTGTACCAGATCCTCGCCGACGGCGACCCCGCGGAGGAGTGACGATGGTCTCCCCCGACGAGGTCTCCCCCGGCGAGCCCGCCGCCGGAGGCGGCGCACACCCCTCCCGTGGCGGCGACGCGCCGAGCACCGGGGCTCCGGGCCGCTCCGCGTCGGACGGCGGCCGGCTGACGGGCGACTCCCCGCGTGGCGACTCCCCGCGTGGCGACTCCCCGCGCGGCGGGTCTCCGGGCCACGGCTCCCAGGGCGATGCCCCGCATCACGGCGGACCGCCGAGCGGCGGGCTGCGGACCGGCGGGCTGCGGATCGGCGACCGGGAGCGCGACGAGGTGACACGGCTCCTGCACGACGCGTTCGCGCAGGGCCGCATCACCCGCGAGGAACTCGACGAGCGCCTCGACGCGACGCTCTCGGCGCGCACGGCCGAGGACCTGCGGCGGGTGACCGCCGACCTGCCCGGCGCGTGGCCGGGCGACGCCTGGACGGGCGACGCCTCGCACGATGCGGCGAACGGCGGCCGTTGGGCCGGTCACGCGCGGGCCGGGGGCCCGTGGCGCCCGGGGTTCCCGCCCGTCGGCGTGCCCGGTTTCCCGGGCTCCCCCGCGGGCACGCGCCCCGGGCCGTACGGCGGGCCCTGGGCGGGGGCCGCCGCGTTGGGCCACCTCCCCGGGCCGCCCTGGGCCCGGCGCCACTGGCACCCCCACGGTCCGGCCTGGGGGCACCACCCCGCCGCACGCATGGCCGGGCACAGGGCCGCGATGCGTCCGATGAGGGGCGGGCTGCCGCTGGTCGCGATCGCCGCCGTGGTGATCCTGACCGTCGCGCTCGCCTCGGGGGTGGCCTGGCCGCTGTTCGTCGTCCTCAGGCTGCTGTTCGTCGCCTGGCTGGTCTCGGCGGTCGTGGGCCTGGTCCGGCACCGTCACCGCGTGCGGCGGTACGGCGCGGGACACCGCTGAGCGGCGGGGTTCCTCGCACCCGCCCGGCCGCCGTACGCGGTTGACCGGGCGGCCGGGGAATTGGGCCTTGACCGGAGATCAAGAGCGGCCAACTATCGACATGTCGCCCTCGGGGGAGAGTTTGCGGCCACGCCGACGAACGGAGGGTGAGATGAAGCCGGCCGAGCCAGATCCCGAGGTGGTGCAGGAGACCGAAGGAACGGCGGGGACGAGGCAGATCAGGATCAGGCTGCTGGACGCGGCGGAGACGGCCGTGTGCAGCAACTCGACGGGGAACTGACACCCACCAGACGTCCGCGGAAGACCCACGCGCGCCACGTTTCCAGATCCGGGCCGGAGCCGTGCGCGCTCCGACCAGCGATTCGGCTTCGGCCGAAGGAGGCTCCATGCCCGGAGAAGCGTTCGAGCACGTCAGACAGGCCGCGGGAGAGGTGCTTCCCGCGGCGGAGTACCGGACCGAGCTCTACGACCACCTGCGCCGGATCGAGGGCGTGGTATGGAAGCTGGAACGCGCCCAGCACTTCCACGAACCCGACACCCCGAGCTGGGTCGCCATGATGAGCGGAGACTGGGACCGGTCGCTCGCGCTGATGGACGAGATGCGCTTCGCCGACGACCTGCCGCCCCGGGCGGAACTGCGCCGGCTGCGGATCGTCGAGATGCCGCCGACGCCGTACCTGCAGTGGGAGATCGTCCTGCTCGCGGCGCGCACGCGGGCGGGCGAGCGGGCACGGGCGCTGCACGCCCGGTCCGTACGGCACCTGGAGAGCCAGGCGCCGCTGCCCGAGCTGCTGATCCTCGACAGGGACCTGATGTACGAGGTCCTCTACGACGAGATCGGCGCCCATGTCGGCGGGCGGCGGATCACCGACACCCGGGTCATCGAGGGCTGCGCCCGGGCCGTCGCCGAGCTGTACGCCGACGCCGAGGACATGGTGGCCTTCCACGACCGCGAGGTCGCGCAACTGCCGCCTCCGGTCGCCCGGCGGATCCTGTCCCGCCCCGGCCACCCCTGAGGCGCCCCCACCCGGCGGGACAGGGCTCAGGCCCTGTCCCGTCCGTGCTCCTCCAGCACCGCGCGCAGGGTGGCGAGCGTCACGGCGGTCCGGGCGAGCTCGGCGGCCGGGACGGCGGCGGTGCGGGCGGCCAGCTCGTCCTCAACGGTCGGGCGTGCCGCGGCCAGGAGACGGGAACCCTCGGGCGTGAGGCTGAGCACGGAGGACCGCCGGTCCTCCGGATGCGCCGCACGCACGCACAAGCCCGCGTTCTCGAGCCGGTCGACGGCCTTGCTGACGGCTCCGACGGTGATCCCCACCTCCCGCACGATGTCGAGCACCCGGCACCCGGGGCGGCCGCCGATGATTTCCAGGAACTCGAACTGACCCAGGCCGATGCCGTGCTCGGCGCGCAGCCGGTCGCTCACCGTGTTGTACAGCCGGGTCTCGACACGGACGAGGTCGGTGAACAGGCGAGTGATGTCCGTCACAGCCGCCGCCTCGATAGATTCCAAGGAATCATCTTCCATGGAAACAGGTTGAGGATCAGAGGTGCATTCCACGGAATGCATCTTCTCACCCCCGACACCATGGAGGTCCGGATGACCCGCCTGCAGCGCGAGGCCGTCGACGCCCTGCACCGTAACGCCCCCGTCCCCCCGAACCCGACTCTGGCGGAGCAGCGCGCCGGATTCGCCCGCGCCCTCTCCCGGCCCCTGCCCGACGACGTCGCGGTGCACGAGACGGTGCTCGGCGGCCGTCCCGCGCTCGACCTGACCCCGGCCACCGCCACCGGCCGCGGGCGGCTGCTCCACTTCCACGGTGGCGGCTACGTCCTGGGGTCGCCCGGCACGCACGCGGGAGTCACCGCCCGGCTGGCGCGCCGCGCCCGGCTGCGGGCGACGTCCCTGGACTACCGGCTGGCCCCCGAGCATCCTTTCCCCGCCGCGGTGGACGACGGCCTCGCCGCCTACCGGGCACTGCTCGACGAGGGCGTGCGGCCGGAGGAACTGGTGCTCGCCGGCGACTCCGCGGGTGGCGGGCTGGCCGTCGCCACCCTGGTGGCGGCCCGCGACGCCGGCCTGCCGCAGCCGGCGGGCGCCGTCGTCTTCTCTCCGTGGGTCGACCTGACGCTCGGCGGCCAGAGCATGCGCACGAAGAAGGACGCCGACCCGATCTTCACCCGCGAGGCGATCCAGGCGTTCGCCACCCCCTACCTGGCCGGCCAGGATCCCACTCAGCCGCTGGCGAGCCCCGTGTTCGCCGACCTGCGGGGCCTGCCGCCGCTCCTGGTGCAGGCCGGCTCGAACGAACTCCTGCTGGACGACGCCGTCCGGCTCGCCGGGCGCGCGGCCGCGGACGAGGTGGAGGTCACGCTGCGGGTCTGGCCGCAGGTGCCGCACGTCTTCCAGAACCACTTCGGCCATCTCGACGAGGCCGACGAGGCGCTCGACGAGGCCGCCCGCTTCCTGTCCGCACGCGTGCGGGCCGGGCACGAGGCACCGGTGGACCGGCGTCCGGGCCCGGAAGACCCCGGAGCGGGCCGTCCCTGACCGCCGCGGTCGATCCCGTCAGGCGTGCGGCGAGCGCAGACGGGCCATCTCGGCCGCGATGGCCTCCAGCCCCCAGTGGGCGTTCAGCCCGCTGGGGTTGGGCAGCACCCACAGCGCCGTCCCGCCGACCGTCTCCTCCTGCGGGCCGATCCGGGCGGCGGGGCGGGCGAAGGCGACGCGGTAGGCCGACACCCCCGCTATCGCCAGGACGCGGGGGCGGACCTCCGCCACCAGCCGCGCGAGCCGCGCGCCGCCCTCGCGGAGCTCCTCCGGGGCCAGCTCGTCGGCCCGGGCGGTCGCCCGGGCCACGATGTTGGTGATGCCCAGCCCGTACGACGGGAGCAGGTGCTGCTCTGACGGCGCGAGCCTGCGCGGCACGAGACCGGACAGGTGCAGCGCGGGCCAGAACCGGTTGCCCGGCCGCGCGAAGTGGTGACCGGTCGCGGCCGAGTAGAGGCTGGGGTTGATCCCGCAGAACAGCACGTCGAGCCGGGGGCCGAGCACGTCCTCGATCGTCGCGTTCCTGGCCGCCTCGAGGTCGGCCTTGGTGGGGGCCATGCGCCGATCGTAGGCGCTCTCCCACCCTGCCGTTCGGCCGGGCAGCGGCGGCTCTGCGAGCCGGGGGCTGTGGCTGGTTCGAGAACTGGCGTCGGCCTTGGTCTGGCACGAGAGCGAGGTGGGCCGTGTGGTCTGGTTCACGAACGGCTGACCGGCGACGCTCATCAGCCGTTCCCGGCAGCCGTGATCCGGTCTCGCAGGTCGCGCGCTCTGGCGTCGTCGAACTCGGCCAGCGCGGCGAGCGCTTCCTGCCGGAGGGACGTCGTGTCGTCACCGGCTGCCGCCTGGGCGATCGCTGTCATCATGTTCGCCAGCGCGATCGCCAACTGCCATTGATCGTGTAGCTCTCGGTGGACGGCCGCCGCACGGCGATGGAAGTCGAGCGCCTCCGCCGGCCGGCCGAGCGCTCGATACGCCTCCCCTGTGGCATCCAGGGCCCGCGCCTCCCTACTGCGGTCGCCCAGGCGCCGCTGGATGCTCGACGCGCGCTGGAACGACACCAGAGAGTCGGCTACGCGTCCGGCGGCCAGTTGCACCCGGCCGTGCTCGAGCAGCCAGTAGCCCTCCCACATCAGGTTGGCTCGGTCTCGCGCGATGCTCAGCGCTTCCTCTATGTGAGCTGAGGCCTGATCGAGGTGTCCGGCGTCGCGTCGCGCCATCGACAAAAGACGCAGGGCGTTCCCCTGCCCGTCCGGATACCCCAATTGACGGAAACCGTCGAGCGCCCGTCCGGCGAAGTCCGCGGCCTCGTCAAGGCGGCCCATTTCATAGTTCGTCTCGGCGAGGTTCGCCAGTACGGTCGACTCCCAGCGGGGCTCGTCAATCGCCCGGAGCGCGTCGAGGCTCTGTGCGAAGTCGGCGTGGGCCTGACGCAGGTGCCGACGGCGGAGACCGACCAGCCCCAGGGCGTTGAATGACATGGCCTCCCCGAGGCCGTCCCCGATCTCCCTTCTGAGCGCGAGTGCCATGCGGTGATGCTCGGCGCCCTTGTCGAGCTGGTGGGACTGGACGTATGCCTTGCCGAGGCTTTCCAGCACCTCCGCCTCGCCGTACGCGTCACCGGCGCGGCGGGCGGCCTCCAGCCCGATCGAGGCCAGTCCGAACCACGCCTCGAAGGGGTTGTGCCGGGCACAGTAACCGCGGGCGACGGCCGCGATCTGCCAGGCGAGGTCGTCCAACCCCTGTTGCGCGGCCACCCGTACCGCGGCGACCAGGTTCGAAAGCTCGGCGTTGAACCAGTGCAGCGCCTCCGCGTATCCGGGGAAGGTCAGCGCGCCGACGGACGGATCCGGCTGTCCCAGGCGGATCGGCCGGTCAAGCGGGGCCAGCGTCTCCTGGGCGTGCGCGGCAGTGCGTAGGTACCAGGTGACCACCCGCCGCAGAACCTCCTGGAGACTCTCCGCACTCTCCTCACCGATGGCCTGGTCCACCGCGTAGGCGCGCATCAGGTCGTGGAACTGGTAGCGGTCGGGGCCGATCTGCTCGATGAGGTGAGCGCCCACCAGCGTGTCGAGCATCTGCCGGGCCTGCCCCGGGGTGCTCGCGACGGTCGCGGCGACGACGGGCACCCCGAACTCCGGGGTCGGGTGCAGTCCCAGCAGCCGGAACGCCCGTGCGGCCGGTTCGGGCAGGGCCCGGTAGGACCAGGCGAAGACCGTGCGCACCGCGTCGGCTTCGTCACCGCTCTCGGCGGTGAGGGCGTCCCAAAGGGCCGACTCGTCACGCAAATCCTGGATCAGCTCACGCAGCGGCATCCAGGGCCGGCTGGCGGCGCGCTCCGCCGCGATACGCAGGGCCAGCGGAAGCCGGGCACACAGGCGTGCGAGCTCGGCCAGTTCCTGCGGGTCGTCCTCTCCCCGGTAGTCCGCGGTCACCCGGCGGATCAGCTCCAGCGCCTCCGACTCGTGCAGCGTGTCCACGGTGACGCGGTGCGCTCCCTCACGCACCATCAGCCCGGACAGGCGGTCCCTGCTGGTCACGATCACCAGACAGGTGTCCGTACCCGGCAGCAGCGGGCGGACCTGAGCCGCCTTCGCCGCGTTGTCGAGCACCACCAGCATCCTCCGGCCCGCCAGCAACGAACGGTACATCGCCGAGCGGGTTTCGAGATCCGGCGGGATCGCCGCCGCCGGGACGTCCAGAGCGCGCAGGAACCGGTCCAGAACCTCGCTGGCGGTGACCGGCTGACCAGGGTCGTACCCGCGCAGGTTCACATACAGCTGACCGTCAGGGAAGCGCTCCCGGATCTGATGCGCCCAGTGCAGCGCAAGCGCGGTCTTCCCGACCCCGGCGGTGCCGGCGATCACGCAGACGCCGTTCGACCGGAACAGGTCCCCGTCGGGGATCAGGACTCTCCGGAGCCTGTCCAACTCGTTGACCCGGTTGACGAACCCTCGGACGTCACCGGGCAACTGCCGGGGGACGTGCGCGGGCGCGGACACCGGCCCGTGGAAATGCACACCACCGTGCACGTCCCGTGCCTGCACCACATCGCCTGCGGTGCCTGACAGCTCCGAATGCGTACTCCCGTCGTGCCGGTCGCCACTGCCTTCCGGTCTCCTGGACCCCAACGTTTCCCTTCCCTCTGATCCCCCGAGACCTTGAAGAACGGCGGCATCCCGGAACCTGACGTCGGGCGTCAGGCACCGGAATGGGAGAGCTGGAGCGCGGCCCGGTTGCGGGCGAAGTAGTCCGTTATGTCTTCACCTACCCGGTACAGGCTCTCGATCAGCGCCCTGCACCGGCTGACCAGCGAACGGTCCGTATACCGCACACCGCCTGCGAGAACGCCGTGCTCGTCATAGAGCACCTCGTACATGACGTCGTCGCCCAGGACGACCAGTTCAGGCAGTGGATTCGCCGTCTCCAGCGGCCGCACCTCGTTCGCACCGACTATGCGCACGAGACCGCCGTATTGGTGCCGCATGCGAAGAAGTTGCAACTCCCAACGTAGATAGGGAGTTACCGGTTCTTCTACGACTCGTACGCGCCGGGTCCGGAAGCCGGCTGTGTCAATGCGCCGGTAGTAGTCCTGGATGGCGTCTCGTCGCTCGTCCAGCAGCCGGATTGACCTCTTCCAGTCGCCGGCCGAATACGCCGTCCAGCTCGCGTCCTCCGGCTCTTCGAACGCCTGTCGCCGCTCCAGCTTCCAGAAGTCATGCTCTCGTATCGCCCAGAAATGCTCACCGAAGTCATCTTGGTAGGCGCGCCGGGTAAGTCTTTCGCCAGGGAATGTCTTGAGAAGATCACGCATCAGGTAAGTCCGCCTTGGCCGCGATGAGCATGACCCGGGGAATGATAACGAGTTTTTCGTCCTCGGCGATGACCACGCTCTCGGGCAGGCGTGATGCATAGGAACTCGTTAGATCTCTTCCGATCACCGCAATATCTCCGTTGTCGAGCTCCCATATGTCGGGACAACCATCGTCATTCCCGGTGCAGCCCAGTTCGGCTGCCGATTTGCCGAGCCGCCGGACCATCGTCGCCGACGGGTCCGCCTCCCATGCACGAGCCATCGGTGCTCTCCTTCGCAGATGCGTAAACCGAAATTCGGTTATGTTCAGGGAAATTTCGTCAACGGTCAGGAGGGACGGCAGGCGCCATCTCGGTAATCCAGATCGATCCATCACCGCAGGTCATTTTCGATCCGTTTGCCGGCGCAAGGGCGGTGCGCAGCAGTGTCATCCAGTTACCGTCAATCTGGGCGAACGGCCCGCGCTGCCCGAACAGCCCGAACCGGAAGGCGCGCACCTGGTTGTGGATCTCGCGTGCACCGCGGCTCCAATCCACGAACATGAAGTCCGGCTCCATCCAGCCGGCGTAGCTCGCATCGGCCTCGTCCTGGGGCTCACCCTCGGCACCAGCTGCGGCCGCCTCGATGGCGGCAGGGAGCAGCTCTGCTATGACCCTGTCCAAGTCACGCCACAACCGTTCAGTGACCAGGTCGTCTTCGATGCGGATACCGCCTTTGCGCACGAGGATGTTCCCGCGGTCGAACTCCTCGTCCATCCAGTGGATGGTGACTCCGGTCTCCGGGTCTCCGTTGCGAACCGCCCAGTGAACCGGTATAGGCCCTCGATAGCGAGGCAGCATCGAGGTGTGCACGTTGATGGCACCGAGGCGCGTGGCCCGCAGAGCCGCCCTCGGAAGTTTCCAGGGAAAGCCGTACACGACGATGATGTCCGCCCGATACCCGGCCAACGCCTTCGCCAGCCCGCCTGCCGTACCCGGAAGCAGGAGATCCATGCCTGCCGGCAATGCTCTACCGATATCAGCGATGGTCTCCGCGGATCGGTTGCTGGTGGTACTTCGCTGGCGCACCGATCGGGCGTGCACAAATGCGATAGGTGTGTGTCCGGCCGCAACACATGTTTCGTACAGAAGCCGGAAACCGCTCACACCAAAAGAAATCAGGACCACACGCAGGCCGTCCGACACGCTGAATGGCTCCCTCACCGTCGCCCGATTGAGCATGCTCTATGCAGTACGGCTTCGCCGTGTTCTCCGGTTTGACGGAACGGCCGACAAACCAACCGGGCAGTCAGAGGTCGCTCTCGCGGCTCTCCGGTGTCGAACCGCCGGAAGCGCCGAAGCGCACCGTTCCGCGGATGTCCCGAGCTTGAAGGACGGAGCCGTGCTGAGACCCTCCGCTGATCACGTTCTGCACGCCGGGTGATCTTATCGTCGAATCAGGGGCCGCGCGACGCGCTTGAAGCATTCCGTGCAGCGTCAGTCCTATTCCCGCTATCGCCGCCAGCGCTCCGATGACGCTCGCCATCTTGTCCGCCTCGTCGAGACCGAGCGCCGAGAGGTAGACCGCGGTTCCCGCTACGACGGCAACGATGAGAAGCCCGCCCACCCATAGTGATAATCGACCTGGCATGACTTCCATCCTGAGCGTTTCAGACGGATATGACTAGCCCCCAGCAATTGGCGAACCAGGCCAGTCACATCCCGCTCCAGGAACGAAACCCGTTGTGATCATTATTTCGCGAGAACGGACCGGCGCACATCGCGGGCATCGGGCCCGTGCGCGCTCTCACCGGCGATGGCCGACCGCGTCCTGCGGGGCGGCGTCCTCAGCGGAAGGGCCCCGCCACCTCGTCGAGGGCCTGCTCCATGATCTGCGAGAGCGGGCGGGCCTCCTGCTCCTCGATCCAGACGTGCGCCGCGATGCGCAACGCGACGAGGAAGGCGGCGGCGACGATCCGGGACCTCAGGTCGGCGGCGGGATCTCCCGCTCCGTCGCGGTCGGAGATCGCCTGGACCAGTTCCCGCTCCAGTGCGGCGTGGTTGGCGAGCTGCCGGGCGAGCAGGGACGGGTGGCGCTTGGTCAGCGAGGTGCGCACCGCCCACTCCCGGTCGGGCTCGCCCACGTCCTCCAGCGTCTCGCGCACGGCGCCGCGTAACGCCTGCCAGCCCGACTCCCCCGCCGGCCGTTCGCGGACCGCCCGGACCAGAGACCGGACGCGCTGCTCCTCGCCGTAGAGGAGGGCCTCCTCCTTGCTGCCGAAGTAGTTGGAGAAGGTCCGGCGCGAGATGTTGGCGGCCTCCACGATGTCGTCGACCGTGACCTGGTCGAGCCCGCGTTCCACGGCGAGCCGCAGCGTGGCCTTGTGGATGGCCTGCCGCGTCTCTGCCTTCTTACGCTCGCGCAATCCCGCCGTCGTCTCCATGGTGGGCTCAGCTTAGTCGCTAAAACATTGCCCACCGAGCAAAGTTGCCCACTGGGCATGTATCGTTGGATGGTAATCCCCTTCGAACTCGCATTGGAGGCTGCGCGTGAGCGCACCCACGCTGCCGGAGACGGGGGCCAAGAGCCACCGGCAGGTACTCGAAGCGCTGAGCGGCCTGCTCCTCGTCCTGTTCCTCGCGATGATCAGCAGCACGATCGTGTCGGTGGCGCTGCCGCAGATCATCGGCGCCCTGAACGGCACCCAGTCGCAGTACACCTGGGTGGTCACCGCGGCCCTGCTCACCACGACCGCCTCGACCCCCATCTGGGGCAAGCTGGCCGACCTGTTCAGCAAGAAGCTGCTGCTCGAGATCGCCATCGGCATCTTCCTGGTCGCCTCGCTGGCCTGCGGTTTCGCCCAGAACACGCCGATGCTGATCGCCTTCCGCGCGGTCCAGGGCCTGGGCATGGGCGCGCTGCAGATCCTGGTACAGGTGATCATCGCCGCCATGATCAGCCCGAAGGAGCGGGGCAAGTACAACGGCTACCTCGGCGCGGTCATGGCCGTGGCCACGGTCGGCGGGCCGCTGCTGGGCGGTCTGATCACCGACACGTCCTGGCTGGGCTGGCGGTGGTGCTTCTTCCTGCCGATCCCGTTCACCGCGATCGCGCTGATCGTCCTGCACCGTACGCTCGACATCGCCTCGGTCCGCCGTCCTGGCACGTCGGTGGACTACCCCGGCGCGCTCCTCATCGCCGCCGGCGTGAGCATCCTGCTCATCTGGATCACCTTCGTCCGCAACTCCTTCGACTGGATCTCCTGGCAGACCTTCGCCATGGTCGGCGCCTCGGTCGTGCTGCTGGGCATCGCCGTCTGGGTGGAGTCCGTGGTCCGCGAGCCGGTCGTCCCGCTGCACGTCGTCCGGCGGCGCACCCCGGCCCTCGCGATCCTCGCCAGCCTGGCTGTCGGCATGGCCATGTTCGGCGGCGCGGTCTTCCTCGGCCAGTACTTCCAGATCGGCCGCGGCTACTCCCCCACCGAGTCGGGCCTGCTCACGATCCCGATGATGCTCGGCGTCCTCGTGTCGTCCACGATCTCGGGTCGGATGGTGTCCCGCAGCGGGCGGGTCAAGCCGTACATCCTCGTCGGCTCGATCGTGCTCACGCTCGGCTTCCTGGCCCTGTCCACCATCGACCACGACACCTCGCTGGTCATCGTCGGCGCCGGGATGCTGGTGGTCGGCGCGGGCGTCGGCATGTCCATGCAGAACCTCGTCCTGGCCGTGCAGAACACCGTCCCGCTGCGCGAGCTGGGCGCGGCAAGCGGCGCCATCACCTTCTTCCGCTCGCTGGGCGGCACGATCGGCGTCTCGGTCCTGGGCGCGGTGCTGGCCAACCAGGTCACCGAGAACATCGCCACCGGCCTGACCAAGGCCGGCATCCGGGTGCCCGCGTCCCAGAGCGGTGGCAGCGGCAGCCTCAACATGGGGGCGCTGCCCGAGCCGATCCGCACCATCGTGCGCGCCGCCTACGGCGACGCCACCGGCCACATCTTCCTGATCTCGGCCTGCATCGCGGTCGTCGGCATCCTCGCCGTGCTGTTCCTGCCGCAGGTGCGGCTGCGCGACAGCGTGGACCTGGCCGAGCCGGCCGCCGGAGCGGACGCGCCCGCCGCGGCCGAGTCCCGCTGAGCCCCGCCTTCTGAGCCCGGCCCCCCGAGCACCTGAGTACGACCGGGTACGGCCCCCGGGTGCGGCTCCCGCCTCACGGGCGGGCGGCCGTGCCCGGGGGCCTTCCGGTCACAGGCGGGGGTCGACCGGTTCGGACTCCAGCGCGAGGACGGCGAAGACCGCCTCGTGGATCCGCCACAGCGGCTCGCCCTCCGCCAGCCGGGCGAGCGCCTCCAGGCCGAGCGCGTGCTCCCGCAGTGCGAGCGAGCGCTTCCTTCCGGTGAACCTGCGCCGCAGCAGGTCGAGCGACTCGGTGTAGTCGGGGCCGTAGATGATCCGCAGATACTCACGGCCGCGCACCTTCACGCCCGGCTGCACGCGTCCCTCATGATGGGCGGCCGGCTTGACCACCATGCCCTCGCCCCCGGCCTCGGTCAGCGCCGTCCACCACACGACCGCCGCCTCCCGCTCCTCCGGCGAGTCGAGAGAGACGAAGACGTGGCGGGTCGGCGTGACGAGCGGCGAGTCCATCAGGCCCAGCGTCCTCAGGTGCCACTCGTGCGGCTCCTCCACCGCCGTCGCCCTGCCCTCGCAGGCGAGGACCTGGAACGGCGCGAGCCGTACGCCGTCGAGACCCGAGACCGGCCAGCAGTAGCGGGCATAGGCGTCGCGGAACCGGGCAGCGTTGTGGGCACGGCGGCGGGTGCGGTCGAGCAGAGCGCCTACATCCAGGCCACGTCCCGCCGCCATCTCCAGCGCCGCGACCGCCTCGGGCAGCGCCGCCCGGGCGGCCGCCCCCACCGAGGCGTACTGGTCGCGGATCAGCCCCTCGGCCTTGGCCGACCACGGCAGCAGCTCGCAGTCGAGCACCACCCAGTCGGTCTCCAGCGCCTCCCACAGCGGCGCGGCCGCCTCGCGCAGCCGGTCCACCAGCTCCGGCATGTGCTCGTCGAAGAAGGGCCGTCCTGTGCGGGTGTAAACGCTGCCCGTCGTGCCGTCGGCGACGCCGAAGCGGCGGGCCGCGGCCTCCGGCGTCCGCGCCAGCACGGCGATCGCCCGCGAGCCCATGTGCTTCTCCTCGCACACCACCCGGGTCACCCCCGCCTGGGCGAACTCGTCGAACGCCTCGGCCGGGTGCTCCAGGTAGCCCTCCAGCGCGGAGGTCTCCGGCGGGGCCATCGTCGGCGGCAGGTAGACCAGCCAGCGGGGGTCCACGGCGAACCGGCTCATGATCTCCAGCGCGGCGCGGGAGTTCTCCTCCGCGATCCTGATCCGGCCGCCGAACCGCGTCTCCACGAAGCGGGTGCCGTCCACGTCGCCGATGTCCAGCACACCGGGGTCACGGGCGGGGGTGGCCGCGGCCAGCGGCCGTACCGGCTCGTACCAGACCTTCTCGGCCGGGACCGAGACGAGCTCACGCTCGGGGTAGCGCAGGGCGGTCAGCCGCCCGCCGAAGACCACGCCGGTGTCGAGGCAGATCGTGTTGTTGACCCACTCCGGCTCGGGCACCGGGGTGTGGCCGTAGACGACCATGGCCCGCCCCCGGTAGTCGTTCGCCCAGGGGTAGCGCACCGGCAGGCCGTACTCGTCGGTCTCCCCGGTCGTGTCGCCGTACAGGGCGAACGAGCGCACCCGCCCGGAGGCCCGCCCGTGGTAGGCCTCCTTGAGCCCGGCGTGCGCGACCACCAGCCTGCCGCCGTCGAGACGGTAGTGGCTGATGAGACCGTCCATGAACGTCCTGGCGGCGGTGCGGAACTCCTCCGGCTCGGCCGCGAGCTGCTCCAGCGACCGCTCCAGGCCGTGGGCGACCCGCACCTTGCGGCCGTCGAGGGCCCGGACCAGCTTCTGCTCGTGGTTGCCGCAGACGCACAGCGCGGTCCCGGCCGCGACCATGCCCATGACCAGCCGCAGCACGCCCGGCGTGTCCGGGCCGCGGTCGACCAGGTCGCCGACGAAGACCGCCGTACGCCCCTCGGGGTGGACGGCGCCGTCCGGCCCGACCTCCCAGCCGAGCTTCACCAGCAGCGACTCCAACTCGGACCGGCAGCCGTGAACGTCGCCGATGATGTCGAACGGCCCGGTGAGGTGGGTCCTGTCCGTCCACGCCTTCTCGTACGTGATGGCGACGTCGTCGATCTCGTCGCCGCGCAGGACGTGGACCCGGCGGAAGCCGTCCTTGGCGATCTTGCCGAGCGACCGGCGCAGCTCCTTGCGCTGCCGGGCGATCACGTGGGGGCCGAAGGCCCGGTCGGGGCGGGAGGCGTTGCGGGCGCGCGCCACCTCCTCCGGCACGTCGAGCACGATCGCGTCGGCCAGCACGTCGTGCGATCTGGCCAGCTCGATGAGCTTCTTGCGGGCCTCCCACTGCACGTTGGTCGCGTCGACGACCGTGAGCAGGCCCCGCCGCAGGCGGATGCCCACGATGTGGTGGAGCAGGTCGAACGCCTCGGGCGTGGCCGTCTGGTCGTTCTCGTCGTCGGCGACCAGGCCCCGGCAGAAGTCGGACGAGACGACCTGGGTGGGCGCGAAGTGCCGGGCCGCGAACGTCGACTTGCCGCTCCCGGAGATGCCCACCAGCACCACCAGCGACAGCTCCGGCACGCTGATCTCGGTCACGGCCGCTCCTCCCTCCTGCTGAAGACCGCCATCTGCGTGGGCGGGCCCACCTCGGGGTCGTCCTCGCCGACCGGCCGCAGATCGGCCGCGTAGCCGTACGTCTCACACACGCCCGCCACCCACCGGGCGAACTCCGCCCGGCTCCACTCGAACCGGTGGTCGGGGTGGCGGCGCGCCCCCGCGAGCAGCTCGTACCTGACGTTGTGCTCCACGTTGGGCGTGGTGACGATCACGTGTGGGGGCCGCGCCGTGCCGAAGACCACGCGTTCGAGCGCGGGCAGCCGCGGCGGGTCCACGTGCTCGACGACCTCCATCAGCACCGCGGCGTCGTACCCGGCCAGGCGCGCGTCGGTGTAGGTCAGCGAGCCCTGGAACAGCTCCAGCCTGGCCCGCTTGGCGTCCGGCATCCGGTCGGCGCGCAGGCGGCGCTTGGCCAGCGCGAGCGCGCGGGCCGACACGTCCATGCCGGCCACCTTGGCGAAGACCGGCCTGGCGAGCAGCGCCGACAGCAGCTGCCCCGAGCCGCAGCCGAGGTCGAGCACGGTGCGGGCGCCGACCTCCTCGAGCACCGCCACGACGGCCTCTCGCCGCAGCGTGTTCAGCGGCACCCGCTCCTCACCGGACCCGTCGCCGGGGACGGGCTCGTCGTCCGGGCCCGGGGTGGCGTCGCACGTGTGGCCGGGCTCGGCAACACCGGACTCGGTGACGCCGGAGTCGGTGACGCCGGACTGGGTGACGCCGGGTTCGGTGACGCCGGACTCGGTGACGCCGGACTCCGCCGGCCCGGCTCCTTCGACCGGCGCGGCGAAGCCGGGGGCCTCGGCACCCGGCTCCTCCTCGACCGGCGGGTCCAGGCTCTCCTCCACGTCGTCGCCGAGCTCGGCGAGACGGGCGAAGGCGGTGCGGGTGAGCGCCCATCGGCGGCCGAGGTAGCGGCGGGTGATCAGCCCCTTGTCCGGATGGTCGGCCAGCCAGCCCTCTCCCGCGCGGACGAGCTTGTCGACCTCGTCGCTCGCCAGCCAGTAGTGCTTGGCGTCGTCCAGCACGGGGAGCAGGACGTACAGGTGGTTGAGCGCGTCGGCCAGGCGCACGTTCCCGCGCAGCGCGAGCCGTACGTACCGGGACTCGCCCCATTCGGGGAAGCCGGGGTCCAGCGGCACGGCCTCGGCGCCGACCTCCCAGCCCAGCGGCCCGAACAGCCGGTGCGCGAGATCGGCCCCTCCCCGGCACGGCAGCGCGGGCAGGCCGATCTCCAGCGGAATCGGCCCGTCCGCGAGGTCCTGCCGGGAGGCGCACCGCCCGGTCCGGGCCGTACGGAACACGTCGGCGAGCGCCGACGCCAGCAGGGAGGACGCGGCGTACGGCCGGTCGTTGACGTACTGCCCGAGGGAGAAGTCGGGCGAGGACGAGCCCCGGGAGCGGGCCAGCCGCACGGGGTCGACCTCCAGCAGCAGCGCCGCGGTGCACCGGTCCTCGCCCGCCTCGGGGTAGAAGACCCGCGCGGTGCCGAACGACTGCTCGAACTCCTGCACCCGTTCGGGGTGCTTGTGCAGGAGGAAGCCGAGGTCCGTGGCGGGCCGCAAGGTCGTCGAGATCGTGAGGAGCACCCGGCAAAGTGTGCCGGATGCCCCCTTCGACCGGCTATGGCTTTTCAGATGTGCGGCAGCGCCCTTTTCACACGTGCGGCAGCACCCTTTTCACACGTGCGGCAGCACCTCGGCCGCGATCAGCTCCAGGTGCTCCAGGTCGTCCAGGTCCATCACCTGGAGGTAGACACGCTCGGCCCCCATCTCGCCGAACCGGCCGATCTTGTCCACGACCTCCTGCGGGGTCCCGGCCAGGCCCGACGTCCGCAGGCCGGCGACGTCCTGGCCGATCGCGGCGGCCCGCCGGGCGACCTCCGCCTCGTCCCTGCCCACGCAGACAGTCTGCGCGGCCGACAGCAGCACGGTCTCGCGTCCCACCGCCTCGCACGCCGCCCGCACCCGGTCGAAAGCGGCCCCGGTCTCCTCGGGGAGGTGGAACGGCACGTTGTACTCGTCGGCGAACCGGGCCACGAGCCGCGGCGTGCGCTTGGCGCCCCCGCCGCCGATGATGACCGGCGGCCGGGGCCGCTGCACCGGCTTCGGCAGCGCCGGGGAGTCGACCACCTGGTAATGGGCTCCTTCGTAGGAGAACGGCTTGGCCGCCGCCCACAGCCCCGTGATGATCTCCAACTGCTCTTCCAGGCGTTCGAACCGCTCCCCGACGGGCGGGAACGGGATGCCGTATGCGCGGTGCTCCTCCTCGAACCAGCCGGTGCCGAGGCCCAGCTCCACCCGGCCGCCGCTCATCTGGTCGACCTGGGCCACGCCGATCGCCAGCGAGCCCGGCAGCCGGAACGTGACGGGGCTGACCAGCGTGCCCAGCCGGATGCGCGAGGTCTCCCTGGCGAGGCCGGCCAGGGTGATCCACGCGTCGGTGGAGCCGGGTCCCGGGTCTCCGGGCCCGATCCGGGAGTAGTGGTCGGACCGGAAGAACGCGTCGAACCCGAGGCGCTCGGACGCCTGCGCCACCCTGAGCAAGTCGTCGTAGCTCGCCCCCTGCTGGGGCTCGGTGAAGATCCTCAGTTTCATCCGTCCATTATCCCCGCCCCCGCGTCCGCGGCTTGCTAGAGTGCGAGCCGCCTGTGCGCAACGTGTTCGCATCGCAACTCAGGGTGGTGAGCGTGGACTCCGCACGTCATTCCCGCGAAGCGGGCCGCCCCCCGCGCTCCCTCGTCCTCCTGGCGTCGGCCGCGCTCGTCGCGGGCACCGGCGCGGCGTTGTGGGCGCTGCCCGCCGCCCCGCCCGGCGGCTGGGACGTCGCGCCCGCTGTCACGTCCGCACCCACGACCACGCCCACAGGTGAGCGGACTCCGGCCCCAGCGACGCCGGAGACGCTGGTCGCCGCGCGCCAGACGGTCGCCTCGCCGGCCCCGCCCGGCGCCGCTCCCCCCTACGGCGAGCCCGCGGCCGGTTACCGGGGCTTCCTCGACGCCGCCGGGGTTCCCCGCCCCGAACTGCTGGACGCGGGCGTGCGCTCGTTCGCGATCGGCCACGTCGTGGCCGGTCCGGGCGGCTGCAGTCCCCACTGGGCGGGCGCGGCCCCACGGGGTGGGAACTCCGTCGCCGCGCGGATCGCACGGCTGCGGGCCGACGGCGGCGAGGTGTGGCCGGCGTTCGGCGGGCCGTACGGGCAGGAGCTGTCGGTCACCTGCGAGAACCCGGCCCGGCTGCTCGCGGCCTACCGCCACGTCGTGGCGGCGCTCGACCCGTCCGGCGTCGACTTCGAGGCCGGCGGCTCGGCCGGGCCCGCCGCCGTCCACCGCCGCGCCGCCGCCATCGCCCGGTTGCAGCGCGATGCACGGGCCCGCGGCCGCCCGCTGCGTGTCACGTTCACGCTTCCCGCCTCCCGGCTCGGCCTGGAGCGCGCCGACCAGGAGATGCTGCGGACGGCCCGCGAGGAGGGCGCGGAGATCGAGTCCGTCGGCCTGCTCGTGCCGATCGCCTCCGGCGTGTCCAACCTCCACGACCTGGCCGTCGCGGCGCGGACGGCGCGCCTCCAGATCGCCGCGGCGCTGGACGTGCCGCCCGACCGGGCATGGCGGCGCATGGGCCTCGCGCCGGTCCTCGCCGGCAGCGGCGACCTCGGTCCCGGTGAGGCCGGGCGGCTGGCCGCGTTCCGGGCCCGCAACGGCCTGGGCTGGCTGTCCGTGCGGGGTGCCCGTCCCTCCGAGCAGGTGCTGCGGATCCTCACGGGGCCGGCGTCACCGGCCTCACCCGTCACGACGTCGCATCCCACGCCGGACGGCCACCCCAGCCCCTGACCGGCCCCTGACCGGCCCCCGTCGCTTCCCGGCCTCGCCCGTCGCGCCGGCGGCGCCGGGACGCCTCACTCGTGCTCGCCGTGAGCGGGAGGAGCCGCGAGGACCACCTTGCCCTGCCGTGGCCCCCGGGCGGCGGCCGCGTGCGCCTCGGCCGCCCGGACCATGGGGAACACCGCCTGCACGGGAACGCGGAAGCGCCCTTCCGCCGACAGCGCGGCCGCGAGGGCGAGACCGTGCCGCCCGTCCGGCTCGCCGCCGAGCTCACCGAGGGAGATGCCGACCCCGAGCTCCGGGCCGGTGAAGTCCGCGATGGTGAGCACCGACGCCGGCGTACCGGTGATCGTGACGAGTTCGCGAAGCGAGCCGGCGCCGGCGACGTCCAGCGCGAGATCGACCCCTCCGGCCGCCAGAGCGCGGACGCGCTCGGCAAGTCCGGGCCCGTAGGCGACCGGGACCGCGCCGAGCCGGGCGATGAAGGCGTGGTTCTCCGGGCGGGCCGTGCCGATCACACGGGCGCCGCGGGCGACCGCCAGCTGGACGGCGACGCTGCCGACGCCGCCGGAGGCGCCGTCGATCAGGAGCGTCGTTCCCTCGCGTACGCCGAGCCTGTCGAGCGCCCGGGTGGCGGTCTCGACGCTCGTGCCCGCGGCACCGGCCTCCTCCCACGACATCGAGGGCGGCTTGGCGGCCCAGAACGCCAGCACGGCGAACTCGGCGGAGGCGCCGCCCAGCCGCGAGACGTCGACGGCGCCGAAGACCTCGTCCCCGGCGGCGACCCCGGTGACGTCCGCGCCCACCTCGTCGATCACCCCGGCGGCGTCGACGCCGGGGATGTGCGGCAGGGGGATCCGTCCGCTCGACGGCGACGTGCCGGAGCGCAGCGCGAGGTCGACCGGTGCGACCCCGGCGGCCCTGACCCTGATGCGTACCTCGCCGGGACCCGCGTGAGGTTCGGGGAACCCCCCGACGGCGAGAACCTCGGGGGGACCGAACCGGTCGAACCGCACCGCGAACATTTCAGCGTCCGGGAACATAATCACCTATCCGGCTGTTTCCGACTGGCCGTCGACCACGGTAGGCGAGGAAACCGGAGCGGCTTGCGCGGATCGCCGGAAGTGAGAGGGGCGCGGACGACATTGACTCGGAAACCCCGAATGGACGCGGAGCACAACAGGCGCCACATCGTGGCGGTCGCCCGTGCCGCGTTCGCCGCGGACGGGCTCGACCTGCCCGTGCACGAGATCGCCCGGCGTGCGGGCCTGGGCGTCGCGACCGTCTACCGGCACTTCCCGTCGCGGCAGGACCTCGTCGGCGCCGTGCTCGCCGAGCAGGTGGCCGTGTGCCGCGCGCAGATGCGTGCCGCCCTGGACGACCCCGACCCCTGGCGCGCGCTGCGCGGAACCGTCCACCGGTTCGCCGAACACCAGGTGCGGGACCGCGGACTGAACGAAGCGCTGCTCGGCTCCCACCCGGCGGGCGCCGCCTTCGCCGGGCAGCGCCGCGCACAGGGCCGAAGGCTCGAGCAACTTGTCGAGCGGGCCCGGAGCGCGGGCGGCGTCCGTCCCGAGCTGTCGGTCGAGGACGTGATGATCGGCCTGAGAGCCATCGCCTCCTTCCGCGCCGGTTCGCACGAGAGCGCGGCCGTGGCGGTCCGGAGGCTGGCCGACCTCCTGGTCGCGGGGATGTCCCGTCCTCGGCCGTGAGACGGCGCCGGGCTCAGTCCCTGACGAGCAGCGCCACGCACTCCACGTGGTGGGTCATGGGGTACTGGTCGAAGGCCCGCAGGTCCTCCAGCCGGTAGCCGTGCTCGCCGAACCAGGCGACGTCCCTGGCCAGCGTGGCCGGGTCGCACGAGACGTACACCACGCGCGAGGCCTCCAGGCCGGCGACGCGCTCGACCACGGGACGGCCGAGACCCGCGCGGGGCGGATCGGCCACCACCAGGTCGGCCCGTTCGATCCGCAGCCGGTCGAGCGCCTCCTCGACCCTGCCCCGCTCGATCCGCGCCTGCGGCAGGTCACGCAGGTTGAACCGGGCGTCCTGCGCCGCCTGTGGCTCGGACTCGATGCCCAGCACGGCGCCCTCGGGGCCGACGGCCTCGGCGAGCCCGGCGGCGAACAGGCCGGCGCCGCAGTAGAGGTCGAGCGCCCACTCCCCAGGCTCCGGCCGGCCCAAGTCGAGCACCGCGCCGAGCAGCGTGGCCGCCGCGCCCGGGTGAACCTGCCAGAAACCGCTCGCGGTGACCCGGAAGTCCCGCTCGCCGACCCGCTCGGTCAGCGAGGCCCGGCCGCGCAGCGCGCGCGTGCCCCGCCTGCCCTCGTCGAGCAGGACCGCGGCGTCCACCTCCGGGATGGCCGCCCGGCGGCGCGGGACGGGTTCGACGATCACGGCCCGATCGCCGCCGGAGGCCGCCACCACCTCGACCGAGGCGGCCCCCGGCCAGGCGAGGCGTTCGGCGCCGACCTCCTCGACGCCGGGGTGCGCGATGAGGCACTCGGTGACGTGCTCGATCTCGTGCGACCGGTGCTTGCGCAGCCCGGCCGTGCCGTCCCGGTCCACGGCGAACCGCACGCGGGTGCGCCATCCGAGGCCGTCCTCCGCCCCCGGCACCTCCTCGACCACGACCTTGAGGTCGAGGCCCGCCAGGCGCCGGAACTGCTCGGCGACCACGTCGGCCTTGAGCCGGCGCTGCGCCGCCGGCGACGCGTGTTGCCAGTCGCAGCCGCCGCAGCGGCCGGGACCGGCGAACGGGCAGGGCGGCGTGACCCGGTCGGGTGAGGGCTCCAGGATCTCGACCGCGTCGGCGCGCAGGAACCGCGCGGTCTCCTCGGTGACCTCGGCGACCACCCGCTCGCCGGGCAGGGCGTGCCGGACGAAGACCACCCGGCCCTCGTGCCTGGCCACGCACCAGCCGCCGTTGGCGACGGCGTCCACCGTCAGTTCGAGCCGTACGCCGCCCATGTCGGCCTCTTTCGTGTCGGTCATGCCTTGACCTGCGTGTCCTTAGGTGGGGGCTGGTAGGAGCGGCGGGAGGCGCCGGGAGCGGCCGGCTCCCTGCGGCCCTTGAGACGGTCGGAGGAGGCGAGCTGGAACGGCACGCTCGTGACCATGACCCCGGGCTTGAACAGCAGCCGGCCCTTGAGCCGCAGCGCGCTCTGGTTGTGCAGGAGGTGCTCCCACCAGCGGCCGACCACGTACTCGGGGATGTAGACCGTCACGACGTCGCGGGGCGAGCGCCGCCGCAGCGACTTCACGTAGTCGAGGATCGGGCCGGTGATCTCCCGGTACGGCGAGTCGAGGATCTTCAGCGGCACCTCGATGCCGCGCCGATCCCACTCGTCCTTGAGCCTGTTCGCCTCGTCGGCGTCCACGCTGACGGTCACGGCCTCCAGGCTCGACGGGCGGGTGGCCCTGGCGTACGCGAGCGCGCGGAGCGTGGGCTTGTGGATCTTGGATACGAGCACGATCGCGTGGTTGCGGGCGGGCAGCAACGACTCGTCGACCTCGAGCCCTTCCGGCGCGGCGAGCTCCTCGGCGACCCGGTCGTAGTGCCGCCTGATGCCCTTCATCATGAGGAACAGCACCGGCATCGCGATGCAGACGATGTACGCGCCGTGGGTGAACTTGGTCGCCAGGACGACGACGAGCACGAGGCCCGTCATGACCGCGCCGAAGCCGTTGATCAGGCGCGAGCGCATCATGTGGAAGCGCGCCCTCGCGTCGGTCTCCGTCCTGAGGTGCCGGGTCCAGTGCCGGACCATGCCGATCTGGCTGAGGGTGAAGGAGACGAACACGCCGACGATGTAGAGGTTGAGCAGCTTGCTCACGTCGGCGTCGAACGCCCAGATCAGCAGACACGCCCCGGCCGCGAGGATGACGATGCCGTTGCTGAACGCGAGGCGGTCGCCCCGGGTGTGGAGCTGACGCGGCAGGTAGCGGTCCTGGGCGAGGATCGAGCCGAGCACCGGGAAGCCGTTGAACGCGGTGTTGGCCGCCAGGAACAGGATGAGGGCGGTCACCGCGGCGATCACGACGAACAGGAACGAGCCGTGGCCGAAGACGGCCGAGGCGACCTGCGCGATGATCGGCTGCTGGTAGTAGCCGGGCCCGGCCGGGTGGCCGTCGATGATGACGTTGCTGGCCACGAGCGCCGGGTCGGTCAGCTTCACCCCGGACTTGAGGCCGAGGAAAATGATCCCGCTGAACATGGTGACCGCGATGAGGCCCATCATCAGCAGCGTCGTCGCGGCGTTCTTGCTCTTGGGCTTGCGGAAGGCCGGCACGCCGTTGCTGATCGCCTCGACGCCGGTGAGCGCCGCGCAGCCGGAGGAGAAGGCGCGCAGCACCAGGAACGCCATCGCGAATCCGGCGAGATTGGCCTGCTCCCCGATGATGCGGTAGTCGGCGGTGGGGGCGCGCAGGTCGTCGCCGAGCACGATCAGCCGGAACAGGCCCCACGCGACCATGCCGATGACGGCGATCATGAAGGCGTAGGTGGGAACGGCGAACGCGACACCCGATTCCCGGATGCCGCGCAGATTCATGATCGTCAGGAGTACGACGATGGCTATCGCGACGAGTGGACGGTGTTCGGCGACGAAGGGAATCGTCGCGCCCACGTAGTCGGCGCCGTTGGCGACCGACACCGCCACGGTCAACACGTAGTCGACCAGCAGGGCGCTCGCGACGGTCAGTCCCGCGGTCGGTCCCAGGTTCGTCGTGGCCACCTCGTAGTCGCCGCCGCCGCTGGGATAGGCGTGCACGTTCTGCCGATAGGAGGCGACCACCGTGAGCATGACGAGGACGACCCCCGCCGCGACCCACGGGCTGACGCTGTAGAGGGCCACCCCGCCGATCGACAGGATGACCAGGATCTCCTGCGGCGCGTACGCCACCGAGGACAGCGCGTCACTGGCGAAGACCGGCAGTGCCACGCGCTTGGGCAGCAGCTGGTGGTGGAGCTGGGTGCTCCGCAGAGCCCGCCCCACGAGGAGCCGCTTGACAAGATCTGGCACCTTCGACACGTCTGTTGAGCCTAGTCCCCCGGTGCCGTGCCCGGGTCATGCGGTGTGCGGCACTGGCGACATACTGTCTGCATTAGGAGACCGCCACAACCCACGGCGGGGGAGCATGCATATTGTGATCATGGGATGCGGACGGGTCGGCTCGACCCTGGCGCACATCCTTGAGGACAACGGGCACTCGGTCGCCGTGATCGACCGCGACCCGCAGGCGTTCCGGCGGCTGCGGGCCGGCTTCCGGGGCCGCAGGGTCACCGGCATCGGCTTCGACCGCGACGTGCTCGAAGAGGCCGGCATCGCCTCGGCCGCCGCCTTCGTCGCCGTGAGCAGCGGGGACAACTCCAACATCATCTCCGCCCGGGTCGCGCGGGAGATGTTCGGCGTGGACACCGTGGTCGCCCGCATCTACGACCCCCGCCGGGCCGAGGTCTACCAGCGGCTCGGCATCCCCACCGTGGCGACGGTCCGCTGGACCGCCGACCAGATCCTGCGCCGGGTGCTGCCCGAGGGCGCGGAACCCCTCTGGCGGGACCCGACCGGCACGGTCGTCCTCGCCGAGGTGGCCTTCCACCAGGGCTGGATCGGCACCCGGGCCAGGGTGATCGAGGACGTCACCGGCGCGCGCGTGGCCTTCGTCAACCGTATGGGCGAGTCGCTCGTGCCGAAGGACGCGACCGTCCTGCAGGAGGGCGACCTCCTCCACCTGGTCGCCGCCGAGAACGACATGGACCGCATCAACAAGGTGCTGTCCGCCCCGCCGTCCGACGAGGAGCACTGATGCGCGTCACCATCGCCGGCGCCGGAGCCGTCGGCCGCTCCATCGCGGCGGAGCTCCTGGAGAACGGCCACGAGGTCCTGCTCATCGACATCGACCCCCGCGCCATCAAGATCGACAGCGTGCCGCGGGCCGAGTGGCTGCTGGCCGACGCCTGCGAGATCTCCTCACTGGACGAGGCCGGGCTGAACAGCTGCCAGGTCGTGATCGCCGCCTCCGGCGACGACAAGGTCAACCTCGTGGTCTCGCTGCTCGCCAAGACCGAGTACGGCGTGCCGCGGGTGGTCGCCCGGGTCAACCACCCCAAGAACGAGTGGCTGTTCAACGAGTCGTGGGGCGTGGACGTCGCCGTCTCGACCCCGCGCCTGCTGTCGGCCCTGGTCGAGGAGGCGGTCAGCGTCGGCGACCTGGTGCGCCTGATGACCTTCCGGCAGGGCCAGGCCAACCTGGTGGAGCTCACTCTGGCGGAGGACGCCCCGGTGGTCGGCCAGCGGGCGGGCTCGGTGCCGTGGCCGGTGGACGCCGCCCTCGTGGCGATCCTGCGCGAGGGCCGCGTGCTGGTCCCCTCGGCCGACGACCCGCTGGAGGCCGGCGACGAGCTGCTGTTCGTGGCCAGCCAGGAGGTCGAGCACGAGCTCACCGAACTGCTGTCGGCCCACGAGCGTCCCTGACCCACGAACGACTCAGGCCCCGGGCACGTGCCCGGGGCCTGAGTCGTTCGTGTGTCTGCTTGTCAGACGGACGGCTGCGCGGGCGGCTGGACACCGGGCTCGATCGGGGTGCGGCCCCGGGCGAGCACCCACACCATCGCGGCCAGCCCCGCGACCTGCAGCGGCCAGCCCAGGGCGATCTTCGCCACGCCGAGGGCGGTCACCTGGTCCGACCAGTAGAGCGGCAGCTGGATCACCACCCGCAGCAGGCACGGCAGCATGAGCAGCCACGTCAGCCGCGAGCACAGCCGGACCAGCGCGGAGTCGTTGTGCCAGGCCGTCGGGTCGCCGGTCACCGAGCCGATCAGGAAGCCCACGATCGGCCAGCGGACCACGATCGACAGCAGCATGCCGGCGGCGTAGGCCGCGTTGTAGAGGATCCCCGGCAGGAACACGTCCTTGGCGTCGCCGGTGCGGGCCGCGAAGAACGCGCCGATACCGATGCCGACGAGACTGTTGAGCACGAACTGCGGCGTCGTGCGCTGCGCGAGCCGCACCAGCAGGAGCGCCACAGCCGAGGCGATGCCGACGATCAGCGAGGTCTTCAGCTCGCTGGTGCCCATCCACGTGCCGGTGAAGGCGAGCGTGGGCACCGCCGCCTCGACGATCCCCCGCCTGCCGCCCAGCGCCTTGCTCATCTGGGCGCGAACCGCCGCCTCGACGGTGGCGTGCGCCCCGGGGGCCGTCATGTCCGCTGTGCTCATACGGTCTCCTGAGAGATCAAGGGCCACCGGCCGGGCGTAGCTCGTAGCGGGGGTTGAACATGACCTTGCGGCCGTCCTGGACGCTGACCAGCCCCTCGGCTCGCACCACCCGGCCCGGCTCGATGCCGGCGATCTTCCGGCGGCCGAGCCAGACCAGGTCGATCACGTCCGACCCGTCGTACAGCTCCGCCTCGAGGGCGGGCGCGCCACCGCGCGGGCGGAGGGTCACGGTGCGCAGCGTGCCCGCCACGCAGGTCCGCTGGCGCTCACCGCACCGGGCGATGGGGGTGGCCCCCTGCTGCTCCAGGTCCTCCTGGAGTTCGGCGGCCTCCAGCTCGGCCTGGCTGGTGGTCAGCCTTCGGAAGAAGCCCCGCAGTCCGCCGCGTCTGGCAGGCTCCGGCGTGCCCATCGGTCACTCACCCAGCTTCCTCACTCGCCGTCCCCCCTCGGGGGGATTCGTCGTCCTGGCTCCAGCCTAGGCCGTCGTTTCCCACCGCAGCATACGTGAGCGGCCCACGGGCCAGAAGGACGGTCAGGGCAGGGCTTGCCCCCCGATTCGGTCAACCGGCGCCGCCCCGGGCGGGCGTCAGCGGATCTCGCTGATCTCGGGACCGCGCTCGAAGGGCCGCAGCTCCTCCCGCCGGGGCCCCTGCTGCTCCTCCATGGCCTGCCGGGCCTCGGCGGGCAGGCGGAGCTGGATCGCCTCCCTGGGTGGCATCGGCTCGTCGCCGCGCACGACGACGATGCCGCGCACGACGTCCTCCAGGATCCGCGCCGCCTCCGGGTCGACCGCCGCCCTGCCGCTGATCACGGCGCGGAGGAACCATCGCGGCCCGTCGACGCCGACGTAGCGCACCGGCTGCCGTCCCTGCGCCTGGCCCGGTGCGGGCACCTCGGCCGCGATCTCGGGGCCGAACGGGCCGTCCCGGTCCTCGGCCGAGCCGCCGGCGGCCACCACCTCACGGGCGAGCTCGGCCCGCACCTCGTCCCAGATCCCGCTGCGCTTGGGCGCGGCGAAGGCGTTCACCTGCAGGGCGCTCTCCTCGACCAGGACGATCACGCCGTCGACCTGGTCGCCCGCCATGCTGAGCTGGATCTCGAATCCGGGACCGACGGGCAGGCGCAGGCCCCCCAGGTCCACCCGCTCGGCCTCCGGGTAGTCGTCATCGGCGTCCCAGGGGCCCGTCGTCCGCGCCGGGGCGGGGCTCTCCTCCCGCACGACGGCTGGTGCGGTCTCCTCCTCCGCGCGTCGCCGGCGTCGCAACACTTCTCTCACTCTCCTCGCATCGTGGCCCGTTCCCGGGCCCCGCGGTGTCAGCTTCCCGTCGAACCGAACCCGTTCGTGCCCCGTACGGAGCCGGGCAACCGGTCGACCTCGTAGAAAGCCGCCCGTTCCACCCGCTGGACGACGAGCTGGGCGATGCGGTCGCCGCGCCGGAGCCGTACCGCGTCCTTGGCATCGGTGTTGATCATCGTCACCCTGATCTCGCCCCGGTAGCCGGCGTCGATCGTGCCCGGCGCGTTGACCAGCGTGACGCCGTGCCGGGCCGCCAGGCCCGAACGCGGATGAACGAAGGCGGCGTATCCGTCCGGCAGCGCGATGGCGACGCCGGTCCGCACCACCGCCCGCTCGCCGGGCAGCAGCTCGACGTCCTCAGCCGCGTACAGGTCGGCCCCGGCGTCGCCCGGGTGCGCGTACGACGGGAGCGGAAGGTCCGGGTCGAGCCGGTGGATCAGGATCTCGACGCTCATCCGGCGGCCTCGATCCCGCGCACGGCGACGACCGCGGCGCGTCTCGGGCCCGGCGATCCAGGGTTCGGCACAGCACTGCTCATGCCATCGCTCATGAGGCAAGACCCTACCCCTTGCGCTGGGGGGACACCGCCTCTCACGCTCCCGAGGACGGGCGTGCCGTCTCCGGTTCCTGCCCGCCGTGCCCCTGGCTTGCGAGCTGGGGCGCGTGAGAGGGCTCGGGCTCCGGGTGCGGGGGCACGGCTCCGGCCTCCGCGGCGCCGGGCGGGCCGCCTTCGGCCTCCGCGGCGCCGGGCTGGCCGCCTTCGGTTGGTGGCTCGATGGCGGGCTGCCCGCGGCGAAGCTCGGGCAGCGCGCGGTAGATGACCGCCGTGAGCGGCACGGCCACCACGGCGCCCGCGATGCCGCCGAGCACACCGCCCACCGCGAGGACGAGGATGATCGCCAGAGGGTGGAACTCCAGGGCCCGGCCCACGATGAGCGGCTGGAGCACGTGGTTCTCCAGCTGCTGCTCGACCACCAGGATGCCCACGAAGATCAGCGCGTACACCCAGCCCTGGGAGCCGAAGGTGACCAGCGTCGCGATGCCGCCCGCGAACAGGATGCCGACGATCGGGATGAAGCTGGCCAGGAAGACCAGCACCGCGAGGGGCGCCCACAGCGGCACCCGCATCCCGGCGAGCACCACTCCGATCACGAGCCCGTGGATGGCCGCGACCGCGACCGTGCCGTGCACGTAGTGGGAGATCGTCGCCCAGGCGGCGCGGCCCGCGCGGTCGACGCGCGGCGCGGCGCCGCCGAAGGCGCGCAGGAACCAGGCCCAGATCCGGTCGCCGTCCTTCAGCAGGAAGAAGGTCACGAAGAGGATCAGCACGATGGAGGTGAGCACCTCGACGACCGCGGTGGCGCCACTCAGCACCGTGCTGGTGATCTGACTGCGATATTGGGTGACCTGGCTGCTGAGCTGGTCCACGAAGTCGGCGATCTGCGCCTCCTTCAGGTGGAGGGGGCCGTGCAGCAGCCAGTCCTGGACGTTGCGCACGGTGACCTGGATCTGCAGGACCAGCCTGGGGAACTCCTCGTTCGCCCGGACGCCGATCAGGAACCCGATGCCGACGATCAGCGCGAGGCCCAGCAGCATCGTGATCCATGTCGCGTAGATCGGCCGGAGCCCGGCGGCACGCAGCCGTCGGGTCAGCGGATAGAGCAGGGCCGCGAGCAGCAGCGCGACGACCACCGGCATGACGACGAAGCTGATCCTGCCGATGATCTGCCACAGGAAATAGACCATCGCGCCGAGCAGCAGCAAGCGCCAGCTCCACGCGGCCATCGTGGCCAGCGTCGGCGGAACCCTCTCCGTGGTACTGCGGTTAGACGGGATCACGGATCCAGCCTGGCATGTCGGCGGGCGGGACGCGCAGTCGTTTTACCCGCGTACGGCGGTCGTTTTACCACTATCCCTCCGCAGACCCCCGGCCGCGCGCCGAAACACCCGGGAACGCCCTGGAACGTCCCAGTAACGATCGCCGGCCACCGCCGTCACCACGCGGGCACGGCGGCGGCCGGCGGTGGGCCTCACGCGGTGAGCTCGGCGATTGCCTCCAGCGGGCCGTCACCGGGTTCGAGGACGAACTCCTCGACGTTGCCGGCCGCGCACAGGTCGTCCTGGGCCGGCCGGACGAGGTCCGCCTGGTCCCCCGACACGGTCAGCCGGGAGACCTCGGCCCGCATCGACAGCCGCGCCTCGGACTTGGCGCGCCGCACCCGGCGGAGCACCTCCGCCACGGCGTCCAGCACCGCGGGGTCGCCCTGCCCCGCCTCGGGCAGCTCGTCCGGGGACGGCCATGGCGCGCGGTGCACCGAGCCCTCCCGCCACCACGACCAGACCTCCTCGGTCACGAACGGCAGGAACGGCGCGAACAGCCGCAGCAGCACGCCGAGCGCCCGCCGCAGGGCGGCCACGGCCGAGGCGTCCCCGTCGTACGCGCGGGCCTTGACCAGCTCCACGTAGTCGTCGCAGAACGACCAGAAGAACCGCTCCGTCCGCTCCAGCGCCCGCGTGTAGTCGTACGACTCGAACGCCTCGGTGGCCTCGGCGATGACCGCCCGCAGCGCGGCCAGCATGGACAGGTCGACCGGCTCGGTGACCTCGCCGCCGCCCTCGGAGCGGAAGCCGAGCACGAACTTCGACGCGTTCAGGATCTTGATGGCCAGCCGGCGGCCGATCTTGATCTGCCCGGTGTCGAACGCCGTGTCGGTGCCGGGGCGCCCGCTCGCCGCCCAGTAGCGGACCGCGTCGGAGCCGTACTCCTCCAGCAGGCCCATGGGCGTGACCACGTTGCCCTTGGACTTCGACATCTTCTTGCGGTCGGGGTCGAGGATCCATCCCGAGATCGCCGCGTGCCGCCAGGGCAGCCCGCCGTGCTCCAGGTGCGACCGGACGACCGTGGAGAACAGCCAGGTACGGATGATCTCGTGGGCCTGGGGTCGCAGGTCCATCGGGAACACGCGGCGGAACAGGTCGTCGTCGCGCTCCCACCCGGCGGCGATCTGCGGGCTCAGCGAGGAGGTCGCCCAGGTGTCCATGACGTCGGGGTCGGCGGTGAAGCCGAGCGGCTTGCCCCGCTGGTCCTCCGAGAAGCCGGGCGGCACGTCGCTGGACGGGTCGACCGGCAGCGCCGACTCGGGCGGGACGATCGGCGCCTCGTGGATCGGCTCTCCGTCGGCGTCGAGCGGATACCAGACCGGGATCGGCACGCCGAAGAACCGCTGGCGGGAGATCAGCCAGTCGCCCGCCAGGCCTTCCACCCAGTTGTCGTACCTGACCCGCATGTGCGGCGGGTGCCACTGCAGCTCCCGGCCGCGCTCCAGCAGCTCGGCGCGCAGCTTGGCGTCCCTGCCGCCGTTGCGGATGTACCACTGCCGGGTGGTGACGATCTCGAGGGGCCGGTCGCCCTTCTCGTAGAACTTCACCGGCCGCTGGATCTTGCGCGGCTCGCCGTCCAGGTGGCCGGACTCGCGCAGCATCTCCACGATCCGCTCGCGCGCGCTGTGCACCGTCTTGCCGGCCAGCTCGGCGTACGGCTCGGCCGGCACGCCCTGCGGCGGCTCGGGGAGCAGGCGGCCGTCCCAGCCGATCACCGGCCGGGTGGGCAGGTCGAGCTCGCGCCACCAGGTGACGTCGGTGACGTCGCCGAAGGTGCAGATCATCGCGATGCCCGAGCCCTTGTCGGGCTCGGCGAGGTGGTGGGCCAGGACCGGCACCTCGACCCCGAAGACCGGGGTGCGGACCGTGGTGCCGAACAACGGCCGGTATCGCTCGTCGTCGGGGTGGGCGACCAGCGCCACGCAGGCCGGGATCAGCTCGGGCCGGGTCGTCTCGATCCACACGGGATCGCCCTCGCCGGACGGCCGCTCGAACCCGATGCGGTGGAAGGCGCCGGGCCACTCCCGGTCCTCCAGCTCGGCCTGGGCCACCGCCGTGCGGAACGTCACGTCCCACAGCGTCGGGGCCTCGGCGACGTACGCCTCACCGCGGGCGAGGTTGCGCAGGAACGCGCGCTGGGACGCCGCCCGGGCTCCTGCGTCGATGGTCGCGTAGGTCATCGACCAGTCCACCGACAGGCCGAGGCGCCGCCACAGCTCCTCGAACGCCTTCTCGTCCTCGGCGGTCAGCCGCTCGCACAGCTCGATGAAGTTGCGCCGCGAGATCGGCACCTGCCGCTTGGCGTCCGGCTTCTCGGGCGGCGTGAAGCCCGGGTCGTACGGCATGGAGGGGTCGCAGCGCACGCCGAAGTGGTTCTGCACGCGGCGCTCGGTGGGCAGGCCGTTATCGTCCCACCCCATCGGGTAGAAGACCTCGCGCCCCCGCATCCGCCGGTAGCGGGCGATCGTGTCCGTGTGCGTATAGGAGAAGACGTGCCCCACGTGAAGGGACCCGGACACGGTGGGCGGCGGGGTGTCGATGGAGTAGACCTCGTCCCTTCCCCGGGACCGGTCGAACCGATAGGTGCCCTCGGCCTCCCAGCGCGCTACCCATACCGCCTCCAGGCCGTCGAGTGTGGGTTTCTCGGGCATGGCTGCGGGGAGTCGCTGTTCGGTCATGCCACCACATGGTATGGCGTGGACCGTCACCCCGCGGGGAGACACTAAGGTCGTTATCGAGGAGGAATCATGGCGGACATGGCTCGGGAGGCCAAGCGCGAACTCGGCGCGACGGACAAGCCCGACATGCAGTGGCGGATCGTCGGCGGCCTGCTCGGCCTGGCGGTGGGCTTCTGCTCGCGCAAGGTGCTGTCGTTCGCGTGGGAGAAGGCGACCGGCAAGAAACCGCCGGCGAGCGCCGACTCCCCCGACATCGGACTCGGCGAGGCGATCGCGTACGCCGTGGTGATGGGCCTGGGCATGGAGATCACGCGAATCGTCGTCACGCGGTCGGCGGCGAAGAAGTGGCGCTCCTGGAAGGACGCCGCCCGGGACCTCACTCCCTAGGAGCGGCCGGCTCCCCGGACTCCAGGGCCGTGAGGAAGTCGCTGGCCCACCTGTCCACGTCGTAGGTCGCGACCCTGCGCCTGAGCGAGCGCATCCGGCGCGCCAGCTCGTGCGGGGTCGCCCGCATCGCCGCCAGCATCGTCCGCTTCATGCCGGCGATGTCGTACGGGTTGACCATGTAGGCCTGGCGCAGCTCGTCGGCCGCCCCGGCGAACTCGCTCAGCACGAGCGCCCCGCGCAGGTCGTGGCGGCAGGCGACGTACTCCTTGGCGACGAGGTTCATGCCGTCGCGCAGCGGCGTGACGACCATGACGTCGGCCGCGCAGTAGAGCGCCGCCAGCTCCTCCTTCTTGTACGACTGGTGGAGGTAGGAGATCGGCATGCGGCCGAGCACGCCGTGCTCGCCGTTGATGCGGCCCACCCTCAGCTCGATGTCGTTGCGCAGCCGGATGTATTCGGCGACCCGCTCGCGGGTGGGCGTGGCGACCTGCACGAAGACCGCCTCGTCCGGCTTGATCGCCCCGTCGTCGAGCAGCTCGCCGAAGGCCTTGAGCCGCTGGCCGATGCCCTTGGTGTAGTCGAGCCTGTCGACGCCGAGCAGCACGTGCTCGGGATCGCCCAGCTCGGCGCGGATCTCCTTGGCCCGCTGCTGGACGCGCGGCTCGCGGACGAGCTGGTCCAGCTCGCCGAAGTCGACCGAGATCGGGAACGACTCGGCGCGCACCGTCCGGTCTTCGAGCTGGATCTCGTTGCGGAGGTACTGCACGCCGAGCAGGCGGCGGCACAGGCGCAGGAAGTTGGCGGCGCCGCCGGGCCGCTGGAAGCCGACGAGATCGGCCCCGAGCAGTCCTTCGAGGATCTCGTTGCGCCACGGCAGCTGGTAGAACAGCTCGCCCGGCGGGAACGGGATGTGCAGGAAGAACCCGATCTTCAGGTCGGGCCGCAGCTTCCGCAGCATCGCGGGCACGAGCTGGAGCTGGTAGTCCTGCACCCAGACGACCGCGCCGGGCGCGGCGGCGTCCGCGGCCGCGCGGGCGAACCTGTCGTTGACCGCCCGGTACGCGTCCCAGAGCACGCGCGAGTAGACGGGCGTGGCGACCACGTCGTGGTAGAGCGGCCACAGGGTGGCGTTGGAGAAGCCTTCGTAGTACAGCTCGACCTCAAGCTGGGACAGGGGGATGGGGATCAGGTGCATCCCGTCGTGGTCGAAGGGCTTCAGCTCCTCTCCCGCCGCCCCGGTCCAGCCGAGCCAGGCCCCGTCACGGCGTTGCATGACGGGCGCGATGGCGGTCACGAGCCCGCCCGGGCTCCGCCGCCACTCGTTCTCGCCCACGCGATCGACCGGCAGCCGGTTCGCGACGATCAGAAATGAGCTGGTGCCACGCATGAATCCCCTCCAGGTGGTCGCCTGTGACCACCATACGGAAAGTCACCAGTGGCCCCCATACCCGTAAGGACATGCACAATTCCCACCTGCGTTTGTGAGAATGATCTCACGCAGCTCATGCGGGGTCGGCAATAGGTTTAGACCAATCGGTGACACTTCAGTATCCGGAAGATCAGGACGGCCGGAGAGTGCCGATTGGGACGGGCACCTGGACTGATGCGCGTTTCGCCGGCGACGCGGACCCGGGCGGAGAGGGGATCGGCCCGCGGGACGGGGACCGGCGCGGAAGGGGATCAGCCCCGGATCAGCCCCGGATCAGCCCCGGATCAGCCCCGGATCAGCCCCGGATCAGCTCCGGATCAGCCCCGTGGATCAGCCTCGGATCGGCTCGGCGGCAGGGCGTCGGCCGGGCGGCCGGGCGGCAGGGAGCGCTGGCGGCGCAGGTCCGCGCGCACGGCCTCGGCGAGCTTCTTGGTGGCGGCCCGGTTCAGCGCGCCGCCCGCGACGGCGCCGGTGAGGAAGGGGCCGAGCGTGGTGAGGTGGCGGCCGAGCGTGCGCATCAGGCGGTTGCGCAGCGCGGTCTTGGCGGCGGTCCCGAGCGCGAGCGTGGCCGAGCCGGGGGCGAGGGGGTTGACGCCCCGCTGCTTGGACCAGGCGAGCGCGAACGCGGTCGCCCTCTGGGTGCCGGTGCCGGGGACGTGCACGCCGTACACCTCGTGCAGTTCGGCGAGGAGCTTCACTTCGATGGCCGCGACGACCAGCGTCTCGGCCACGATCTGGGCGGGTGCGGACAGCAGGAGCGGCGGGGCGGCGAACTCGGCCGCGGCGAGCGCTCCGCCGACCGCGCCGACCGCCGTCGTCGCCTTCGCGGCGGTGCGGACGAGGTCGTCGGCGAGCTGCTCGCCGGTGAGCCCGTAGTGGTGTTCCCGCAGCGTCTCGTAGTCCCTGACCGGTAACCGCGGGGCGATGTTCATGAAGACGTCGGCCAGCCATCGGCCCCGGCCGGTGCCTCGTACGCGTGCCTTCCTGGCGGACCGCACCAAGGCCCCGCTGAGGCGGCCGAGCAGCCGACGCCGCTCGGCCCCGTCCGTCTCCTCAGGGGCGACGAGTTTGCCGACCAGGTCGGCCACCTCGTTGTTTGATTCATCCGCTGCTGAAGTCACGGACCCTCCCAAGGGTCTCCTAGGCGGCGCACTCGCGGCAGACCTGCTGGCCGTTCTTCTCCGAGGCCAGCTGGCTGCGGTGGTGCACCAGGAAGCACCGCGAGCAGGTGAATTCGTCGGCCTGCCGAGGAATCACCCGCAGCGAGAGCTCCTCGTTCGACAGATCCGCCCCCGGCAGCTCCAGCGACTCGGCCAGATCGGTCTCGTCGATGTCGATGCTGCCCGACGACTTGTCACTCCTACGCGCCTGGAGTTCCTGAAGGCTGTCCTCGTTGAGGTCGTCGTCGGTCTTACGCGGGCTGTCGTAGTCGGTAGCCATCTGCTACTCCATCCCCCTCATCTATCTGCCTGCGCCTGTGTCGCGCGTGGATAACGCTCGGAAGGCCGGTGTTGTGCCCGCGGGGGCCGGTAAATTGTGCATTCGGTACCCGCTTGGACGAACACTGAACCTTCCGAAACGCGAGGGGCATCCCACCGGGTCCTGCGGTTAGCCAAATATGGCGAAAACCACAGTATCGGCGGTATCCCCACCGCGTTCGACGGCACATCCAACCACATGTGCGGCGCGCACGCTCCATCAGCGCGCCGACTGCGGCGTCCCCGGAGATGCCCCGGCTCCGGACAGACGCACCGTCACCACGAGACCACCCCCGTCGCGGGGAACGGCGGCGACCGTTCCGCCGTGCGCGCGGACGATCGCGCGCACGATGGACAGGCCGAGACCCGCGCCCTTGGCGGACTGGACCCGGTCGGCGTTCAGGCGCCGGAACGGCTCGAACAGGCTCTCCACCTCGTACGCGGGAACGTGCGGTCCCGTGTTCGCGACCTGAACAACCGCACCCCCGTCGACAATTCCCGTCCGGACCCACACTTTTCCGGACTCGCCGAGATTGTGCTTGATGCCGTTCTCGACGAGGTTGGAGACACAGCGTTCTATGAGAACGGGGTCGCCCGTCGTGGCCGCCGGGTGGAGGTCGTGCTCGACGGTGACACCCTCTTCCTCGGCGAACGGGGCCAGTTGCTCCACCGCCGTCCTGGCGACCTCCTGGACGTCCACGGGCTTGCGCACCGACAGCTCGCGCTCGCTGCGGGCGAGCAGCAGCAGGCCCTCGATCAGCCGCTCGTTGCGCGCGGTGGTGCCCAGGAGCGTGCGCCCGAGCACCTTGAGATCGTCCGACGCCTCGGGGTCGGACAGGGCCACCTCCAGCACCGTACGGTTGATCGCCAGTGGCGTCCGCAGCTCGTGCGAGGCGTTGTCCACGAACCTCCGCTGCGCGTCGAAGGCGGTGTTGAGCCGGGTGAGCATCGCGTCGAAGGTGTCGGCCAGCTCCTTCAGCTCGTCGTCGGGGCCCTGCAGGTCGATGCGCTCGTGGGCGAGCGAGGTCTCCGACAGCTTCCTCGCGGTCGCCGTCATCTTCATGACCGGCCGCAGCGCCCGGTCCGCCACGACGTACCCGAGCATCAGGGCGAAGATCCCCACGCCGAGCAGCGCCAGCAGCGCCCGCTTCAGCAGCTCGCTGCGCGCCGCCGAGGTGACCTCGACCTGCGACTGGGCGAACTGGTGGTTGACCTGGTCGATCCACTCCTGCGGCACGGCCCCGCTGGGAATGAAGATCTTCGGCGTGTTCTGCCAGCCGATGTCGATCGCCTGGCCGACCAGCACGTACATGACCACCACCAGCAGCGCGCCGGCGACGAAGACCAGCGCGGCGTAGGTGAGGGTCAGCCGCCAGCGGATGCTGACGCGGTTCTGCAGCGACTTGATCTCGTCGAGCAGGTTGCCCCGCTGGACCGGGTGGGCGACCAGGGGCGGCGGGCCGTCCCAGGCGGGCGGGCCGCTGGGCGGCGGCGGCACCTGGCTGCGGTAGGGGCCGGTGCCCATCGGGTTCGACATCCGGCGGGTGGGACCCGCCGCCTGTCCGCCGGCCGGCGCGCCCGGCGTGGTCGTGGCGCGGTCGGTCCCTCCCGGCGGCGGGAGGATCTGCGGCGTCCCCCTCTCGGAGGCGTCACGCGGTTCGCTCACAGGGCCCCCTCCCCCGGGATGTAGCGGAGACGACGGCGGCGCGGGTCGTCACAGCCGGTACCCGACACCGGGCACGGTCTCGATGGCCGGTGGGTCGCCCAGCTTCTTGCGCAGCGTCATCATGGTCACCCTGACCACGTTGGTGAACGGGTCGATGTTCTCGTCCCACGCCTTGTCGAGCAGGTCCTCCTGGCTGACGACGGCGCCCTCGGCCCGCATCAGCTCCTCCAGCACCGCGAACTCCTTCTTGGTGAGGTGGATCTCGGCCCCGTCCCTCGTCACCTGGCGCTTGCCGGGGTCGAGCCTGATGCCGGCACGCTCGAGCACGGGCGGCAGCGGCGGCGCGGACCTGCGGCCGAGCGCGCGCACCCGGGCCACGAGCTCCATGAACACGAACGGCTTGGCCAGGTAGTCGTCGGCCCCGAGCTCCAGCCCCTCGACCTTGTCGTCCACGTCGCCCGCGGCGGTCAGCATGATGATCCGCGATGCCGACCGCTGGGCGACCAGGCGGCGGGCCACCTCGTCGCCGTGCACCTTGGGCAGGTCGCGGTCGAGCACGATCACGTCGTAGTCGATGTAGCCGGTCTTCTCCAGAGCGGCGGCGCCGTCGTAGGCGACGTCCACGGCCATCGCCTCCCGGCGGAGGCCGGTGGCGATCGCGTCCGCGAGCACCCGCTCGTCCTCCACCACAAGCACGCGCATCAAGTCCTCCTAGCTGGTACGACGCCCTTCATTGTGGTCATATTCGACGTAAGCCGCCGGTAAGCGGTTCCTGCGCTCTACGTGACGTAGAGCACAGAAATTCACAGGTTTGCGGTCGGTCCGGACATGGGTAAGGCCCCGGACACCCTCCATTGTCGTGTGCCGGGGAAGGGCGCGCCTCTCCGCAGGATCGTGCCGGAGCCCCCCGTGACACGTTTCGCCCCCTGAGAAAGAAGGTGAGATGGGCGAGTTCACGACCACGATCGAAACCAGGCTCGACCAGGCCTACAAGGGTCTTGAAGAGGCCACCACGAGCGGGGACGACTTCCTCGCCGACACCCTCACCGCCGAGATCGAGGACCTGCACCGCCTCGCCGAGGATCACGGCATTTCCATCCAGCGCTGACCGCTAGGACGGCCAGCCAGTTACTCGACGACGTCACGGCCCCGGTGGAGGGCTCGACCCCCGTCCCCGTACGGGCCGAGGACCCGTGGAACGGCCGCAC
>NZ_JBEYWW010000044.1:0-69807 GCF_040644635.1 Microbispora sp. NPDC046933
CCTCGCCGCCGGCGGCTTCCGCGCGGTCAACGTCGCGGCGGCGGTCATCCTGGTGCCCGCCGTCGCGACGGCGGTCGCCGCCCTGCGCCGGGGCCGGGCGACCGGGAACGAGGCGGGGGACGACGGGCACCGCCTGCAGGCCGCCCATCCCGTCGACACCGGCTCCGGGTGATCGGGAGGTCCCGGCTCAAGACGCAGTCCGGCCGAAACTGACGAAAGGACCCTGCCGCCGTCGTCTCAGCCTCGGGCGAGGGCCGCGTGCGCCGGCTCGGACTCGCTCTCGGTCCCGGTGGTGGCGAGAAGCTTGGCGGCCAGCGGCAGGGTGCCCGCGAGTTGGACCAGCGCACCCGCCACCGTGACCGCGGGATTGAACTCTCCGCTGGAAAGGACGAACCCGGCCACCAGGAGAGGGGCCGTCCAGCGCGGCAAGACGCCGGTACGCAGGATCGCGGCGGCCTGCGTGACCAGGCCGATCACGACCGACGCCAGCATGGGCAGCATGACTCCGCCGAACCACGCCGAGCCCTGGTATCTCTCGTATGCCGCGACCGCCTCGGCGACTGCTCCGCCTTCGGGCGCCAGGCCCAGCACGACCGGTCTCATGCCCGACACGACCAGCCCGAGCGCGCCGGACAGGGCGAGCAGCAGCCCGGAGATCGTCCCTGCCAGCGGCGCCCGTTCGCGTAGCACCCGCATCACCGCCAGGCCGCCGGGGATGGAACTGCCGACGAAGATCATGTAGAGCAGAGTGCCGAGAGCGTAGCCGTCCCGGTCGGCGGCCACCTGGCCGAGGTAGTCCGCCGCCGCGGTCCGGGGCAGGCCGACCGTGTCGGCCAGGTGCCACACCAGTGCGGCGAACGGGCCGGCGACGACCGCCGCCGCGAGCAGGTAGGGCTTGCGGGAGGTGGAGGGCGTGCTCATGGGTTTGTGCTCCTTCTTGACGTGCGTCCCGTCTGGCCGCACTTCGAGAACACTGGCGCGGCCGTGTCCCGGGCGGCCTGAGCACGCAGTCGCCAACTACAAGAAGGACGATTTGTCCCATGCGGACGGGACATCAGATAACGGACAATTCCCCTTGTGCGTTCGCGTCTGGTGCTGACCGGGGAGTGGGTCGCGGGAGCCGCGGCGGCGGCGACCCTGGCCGGATTCGGGCTGCGGCTGCGGTCATCCGCGGGGTTCGCCGACGACTACTGGCTGTGGATCTCGGTGACCGCTCTGGTGTACGGCCCGCCCGGCGCGTTCCTGATCCGGCGCGGCCGGACGGTCCTTGGCCGGCTCTTCGTCGCGGTGAGCGCGAGCGCCGCGACCGGCGCCCTCGCGGCGGAGTACGCCGCCACGGCGGCCGTGCTCGGCTGGCCCGGCCATCTGACCGTGCTCTGGCTGTCGGTCTGGAGCTGGCTTCCCGCATACGCGATCGTGGCGGCCGTCGTTCCCTACTGGCTGCCGTCAGGCGAGCGGCCGGTGGGAGTGTTCCGCCCCCTGATGTACACCGGGTGCGTCGCCGTGGTGACGGGGTCGGCCGCCTGGGCACTGCTGCCCTGGGAGCACAGCGACGATCCGGCGCTGGCCGAAAGCGGCCTTGTCAACCCCCTGGGGGTCGCGGGCGCGGAGGCGCTCCTTCCGGTCAGCCTGATCCTGATCGCCATCGCGGCGCTGGGCGGGCTCGCCTCCCTGGGCGTACGCCTGCGCCGGGCTGAGGGCGACAGGCGCGGCCAGTTGGCGTGGGTCGCCACGGGAATGGCGGGCACCCTGCTCCTTCTGGCCGCCGCCCAGGCGGTGCCTGCGCGCGGCTCGGGGGTGCTGCTGGCGGCGTCCGCCGTACCGTTGCCGGTCTCCGTGCTGGCGGCGATCCAGCGGTACCGGCTGTGGGACATGGAGATCGTGCTGCGCCGCGGGCTGGTCTGGGCGCTCATGTCGGCCGAGATCGCTGTCTGCTACACGGTCGTCGTCGCGCTGCTCGGGGATCTGCTCGGCCGCACTGTCGGCGCTCCCCTCGTCGCCGCGGCGGTGGTCGCCGTCAGCGTGGCTCCTTTCAACCGCCTGTTGCAGCGGGGAGTTCGGCGGCTGCTGTACGGCGACGCGGCTGATCCGTACGACGCGCTGGGGCGGCTGGGGGCGACGCTGGAGACGGCGGCGGCCCCCGCCGAGGCACTGCAGCGGCTGGCCGGGGACGTCGCCAGGATCCTGCGGGTGCCGGCCGTGTGGGTGCTGGTGCTCGACGGGCCGCAGTCCCGCCACGGGGACGATCTCGGCGCCGATCCTGTGCGGGTGCCGCTTGTGCACGCCGGAGAGGCGGTGGGAGAGCTCCTGCTGACCCGGCCGCGCGCCGGGGAGTTCCGCCCCGCCGAGGCCCGGCTGCTGCACGTGCTGGCCCGGCAGGCGGGCGCGACGGCGCACGCCGCCCGGCTCGCCTCGGACCTGGACCGGTCACGTCGGGCGCTGGTCGCCGCGCGCGCCGAGGAACGCCGCCGGCTGCGCCGGGACCTGCACGACCATCTCGGACCGAGCCTGTCGGCCGTTCAGCTGCAACTGGAGACCGTCCGCGACCTCGTGACCACCGACCCGGCCGGGGCGGGTGAACTGGCCGACCGATGCGCCGCGTGGCTGGCCGGCGCCGTGAGCGACGTCCGCAGGATCGTGGACGGCCTCGGCCCGTCCGCCCTCGACGACCTGGGCCTGGCCGAGGCGCTGCGCGCACAGGCGGCGGCCTTCGACCGCCCCGGCCTCGCCGTCCGGCTACGCCTGCCCGAGCAGGGCCTGCCCCCGCTTCCGGCCGCCACCGAGGCGGCGGCGCTGCGCATCGTGGGCGAGGCGCTGGCCAACACCGCCCGTCACGCGCGTGCCGGCGGCTGCGACATCGACGTGGCGCTGTCGCCCGACGCGCTGCACTTCACCGTACGGGACGACGGCGTCGGCATGGCCGGCTCCGCCCCGGGGTGGCGAGCGGGCGTCGGCCTGGAGTCGATGACGGAGGCCGCCGCCCAGCTCGACGGGAAATGCGAGATTCTTGCCCCGGTGGACGGCGGTACCGAGATCCGCGTGCGGCTGCCGAGAGTCGAGGTGTGAGATGCGCGTGCTGATCGTGGACGATCACCCCATGTACCGCGAGGGGCTGATCGCGGCGCTGTCCGGTCGTCCCGACGTCACGGTCGTGGGCGAGGCGGGGGACGGGGCGGCCGCCGTCGAGCTGGCGGTCCGGCTCACGCCCGACATCGTCCTGATGGACCTGCACATGCCGGTCATGAACGGCGTCGAGGCCACCGGACGGCTGCGGGCAGAGCTTCCGGGCGTCGCCGTCGTGGTGCTGACGATGCTGGAGTCCGACGAGTCGCTGGCGGCGGCCGTACGGGCGGGCGCCCGCGGCTATCTTCTCAAGGGGGCGGGCCGCGCCGAGATCCTGCGGGCGCTCGAGGCATGCGGGGACGGCGGCGCCTACTTCGGCCCGAACGCCGCCCGGGCACTCGCCGGGCTCGTCGGCGCCGAGACCCGGCGGCCCGTGGCCAACCCGGTCCTGCCCGAGCTCACCGAGCGCGAGGTGGAGATCCTCGACCTGATGGCACGGGGGCTGTCGAACGCCGCCATCGCCTCCCGGCTCTACGTCTCCGACAAGACGGTCCGCAACTACGTGAGCGCGGTGTACGGCAAGCTCGGGGTGAGCGACCGCGCCGCCGCGGTGGCCCGCGCCAGGGACGCCGGGCTCGGCGCCGGCCTTCCCGGCCGGCGCTGAGCCTCGCCGAACGGGATCAGGACTCCCGCTTCGGGATGATCCGCTTGACCGCCACCGCGGCCGAGACCAGCGTGAACAGGCCCAGGGCGATCCAGAGCGCGTTCCAGCCCACGAACGGGGCGGTCAGCGCCGCACCGCCGAAGCCCGCCGCGACGCCCCCGATGGGTGGGTTGTTGTACATGTTCACCATTTCCTTTCCCGACGCCATGCGGCGTCCCAGAAGGCTTTCGCCTGTGCGATCTGCAGGAAGACGTCAAAGATCATTTCGACGAACAGCAGGGCGGCGACGGCCATCTGCCTGCCGCCCCTGCTCCGTACGGTCACGATCCGCTCGACCATGAAGACGCCCGTCACCGCCACCCAGAGCGGATGGAAGTTGAGCGTGCCCGTGACGGCGATCGACCAGGCCGTGGCGCCGAGGTACGCGAAGATCACAATGATCCCGATCAGCGACAGGAGCTGACGGCCCCAGTAGGGCAACGTGACCCGCGTCCAGCCGTAGTCGGTGAGGTTCTCCAGCGCCCCCCGCTTCCACCGCAGCCGCTGCTTGAACAGGTCCTTCCAGGTCTCCATGACCTCGGTGGTGAGCGTGCACTCCGCGGGACACAGGATGCGGAACCGCAGGTGCAGCAGCGCCAGGGTGAGCTCGTTGTCCTCGGTCAGGACGCGCACGTCGTACACCTGGTCGCGGCCGGGGAGCCGGCCGCCGCGGCGGGCCCTGACGACCTCCTTGAGCGCGAGCGCGCGAAACAGCGTCGCCGTCCCGGTGAGCACCAGCGCCTTCCCGCGCAGCCGCCGCACGTCCCTGGCGTAGCGCGCGTACTCGTTGCGCTGGAACATGCCGACCATGCCGCCGCCCGGCTTGCCGGTGAAGGTGCCGCCCACCGCGGCCAGCTCGCCGGTGGCCAGCCGGAGGACGGCGTGGTGGATGAAACCGGGGTCGAGCGCCGAGTCCGCGTCCATGACCAGTACGGCGTGCCGGGACCCGAGCTGGGGAAGCAGGACTTCGAGCACCTGGTTGAGCGCGCCCGCCTTCTTGTGGCGGTTGCCGACCGTCCTGATCACTTCGGCGCCGTGCGCGCGCGCGATCTCCGCGGTCCTGTCGGTGCAGTTGTCCGCGATCACGATGACGCGGTTGGGCCTGCGCCGCTGGCCGTGCAGCGACGTCATCGTCTCGGCGATCTGGTCCTCTTCGTTGTGCGCCGGGACCAGCACGGTGACGTGCATGCGCGAGGGGTCGACCTCCGGGAGGTCCCGCTTGCCGTCGGCGCCCTTCCCGGCCCGGTGGCGGCCCGTGCGCGGCTCCGCGATGTTTTCCGGGTGGCCCGGCGGGACGGCGTGTCCGCCGCGCCCGGCCTCCGGCGGCCTGGGCAGAGTTTCTGACTGAACCACTTGAAACCCGTCCAGCTCCCAGCAAACCGCCGCATTGTGGTGACTACTTCCAAGAGGTTACACGCGTGACGGCAGTGACTGGTTGACATCAAAGAGACATAAGATGTGCTAGGAGATTTCAGTACGGGAACGGTGATGAAATGGGCAGGTCGGCTGTCGCCGTCCTACTGAACCTGTCCGCGGTCGCCGCCGCCGTCACGGTCGCCGCCGGGTGCTCCGGCGACCGTCAAGCGGCGCCGCCCGCGCCTCCCGTCAGCGCCTCCACTCCTCGGGCGAATCCAAAGGCCACCGCACGCGCCCTGTCGTCGTCACCGCCGGTCATGCTGGAGATCCCGAGGATCGGGGTGCGGACCACGCTGATGACACTGGGCAAGAACCCGGACGGGACGCTGGAGGTCCCGCCACTCGACAGGGTCGACGAGGCCGGGTGGTATCGCCTCGGTCCGTCGCCGGGCTCACCCGGTCCCGCGGTCATCGCCGGTCACGTCGACTCGAAGAAGGGGCCCGGCGTCTTCTTCCGGCTCGGGGACCTGCGGCCGGGCGACACGGTGAGGATCTCCAGGAAGGACCGCACCCAGGTGATCTTCGAGGTGGACTCCCTGGAGAGCGTGCCGAAGGACCGCTTCCCCACCCGAAAGGTCTACGGGATGGTGAAGTTCCCCGGCCTGCGCCTCATCACCTGCGGCGGAGCCTTCGACACCGCCAGTGGCCACTACCGCGACAACATCATCGTCTACGCCCACCTCGTGGCCGGACGCCGCCCGCAGGCCCGTTGATCAACCGCAGGGGACGACCGCATCATCGTGAGGGCGTTCGCGGCTCTCACCTGAGCCGCCGGGCCACCCGGGTCGGAGACGAAGAGGGAGTGCGGGCATGCGGTTCGAGACCGGCGTCGACATCGACGCCACCGCGGAGCGCGTCTGGCGGGTCATGACGGACGTCGCCGGATGGCCCGAGTTCACGCCCACCATGACCGCGGTGGAGCACCTCGGCGACGGCCCGTTGAGCCTCGGCAGCCGCGTGCGCATCAAGCAGCCGGGGCTTCCCCCGATGGTCTGGCAGGTGACGGAGTTCACCGATGGTGCTTCCTTCGCCTGGCGGGCGGCGGGCGCAGGCGTCACCACGCTCGCGACGCACGTGCTCACGCCCCGGGAGGGCGGGGTGTCGGTCCTGCTCGGGATCGACCAGTCCGGACCGCTGGCGCCGCTGATGAGCCTGCTGATCGGTGGCCGGACCCGCAGGTACGTACGCACGGAGGCGGAGAGCCTCAAACGGCGCTGCGAGTCCCGCGGCGATTCCTGAGGGAGGGGTGGGCCGGAGTCCGGGAACCCCGGCCCACCCGAGCGGGTGACGTGATTACTGGGACGGGTAGTCCGCGATGTACACCGGCGCGCCGACCCTGGTCGTGTCGGCCGCGTCGCCGACGCCGTTGACGACGTGGTCGATCGTCCCGGCGCTGAGGTTGACCGTCATGATGTGGTGCAGCCTCACGCCCGGGGTCCGCGGGACCTCGAAGCCGTTCTCGGTGTGGATCTGCGGGTTGTTCTGGTTGAAGACGTAGACGCCCGCGCCGTAGAGATTGTGCCTCTTCACACGGTCGCCGACCTTGTAGCCGGCGTAGCCCTCGACGGAGCCGTTCATCCAGTCGGCCTGCGTGGGCGGGTCGTACGGCAGCTCGTTCTGGTAGAGGATCGTCGTGCCGTCCTCGCCGTTCCAGACCGTGTTGTAGCGCTGGAAGTGCTCGACGAACAGGCCGGTCGCCGTCACGTGGTCGCCGTTGACGACCACGCCGTAGCGGCCGATGTTGGTGTTCCAGCGCTGCGTGTCGGTGAAGCCCTCGACGCCGTGGTCGGCGCGCCACACCCAGGTGTGGTCGATGAGCACGTTGTCGCTGTTGACCTCGAGAGCGGTCTCGGTCTTGCCGACGTGCGGGCCGCCGACCCGGAAGTACACGTCGGACAGGGTCGTCGGGTTGTCCGCCGAGCTCCGGTGCCACCCGTGCTTGTCGCCCACCCGCAGCAGGACGGGGGACTTCTGGAGACCCGCGTCGACGGTGACTCCGGCGACGACCACGCCGGGGACGTCGGCGACGTCGAGCGGGATCGCGCCGCGTACGGCGGTGAGGGTGGCGTGCCCGAGGCCGAGGACCACGGTGTCGGGGCGCTTGACCTCGATGCTCCGCGCGATGTCGTACACGCCGGGCGTGAGCAGCAGGTTCTTGCCGCGTGCGAGCTGGCTGTTGATGGCCTGCGCCGAGTCGGACGGCTTCGCGACGTAGAAGTCCGACAGCGGCACCGTGCGGCCCGGCGTCATGCCGTCCGCCCACGAGACGCCGCGCGTGTTCTTCCTGGCGGCGGGCACGCGGACGTTGAGCCTGCCCTGCGCGTCGGCGTACAGGTAGGGCTTCTCCCGGCTGACGGGGGTGTTGTCCACAGTGGTGTAGGGCGGGTTGGGGAACCCGGACTCGTCCGGCGCGCCGACGACGCCCGAGAAGACCTGGTTCCACACAGCGTTGGACCACCCGGCGACCTCGGTGTCGCGGGTCAGCCACTGCTGCTGGGAACCGTTGGTGACGGACGGCAGCCGGGAGTCGGCGATGAAGCCCCCGCTGGCGTACTGCGGGCCGGCGGTGCAGTAGTCCATCAGCGACAGGGTGCCGCCGCTGACGTTGAGGCGGCGCATGGAGACCGCCTGCGAGACGGCCCAGAAGTTCGCCGACTGGCGGCAGCCGTCCTGGCCCGCGGCGTTGACGTTGATCGACAGGTTCGACAGCGTGCGCCAGAAGTTGACGAGCGCGAGGCAGTTGCCGGTGCCGTTGTTCTCCAGGCAGCGGTTGTAGACCTCGACCTTGCCGTTGATGACGACGTCGGTGGGCGAGGCGCCCAGGCCGGCGATCTCGGTGTAGTAGCCGACCTTGATCTGGAGCGGGTGCTCGGCGGTGCCGTACGTGCCGGGCTTGAAGAGGTAGGCGTGGCGCTCGGCGCCCATCTCGTTGTCGACCTGCGCCGCGTGCGCCGCGTCCAGGGTCGCCTGGATCTGGTCGACCGGCATGCCGGGGTCGAAGACGGTGACGTTCGGCCCGAGGTCGGGACCTCCCTGGTTCCCGTGGTTCCCGTGGTTTCCGGAGGCCGGGGCCGGTGCGGCGGCGGTGGCGGCCGTCGCTCCCGCCGTCACGACGGCGGTGGTCAGCACGAGACCGAACGTGAACGCCCGGCCGATCAGCCGGCGGCCGGGGCGCCGCCTCGTGGGACTCCCAATGCCAGGAGTCTGGGTCGTCATACCGGTTCGTCCTTTCCGCTGCGTACGCAGCCGAGAGAGCGCTCTCTCACGGGCCCGCCTTGTATCAAGCCCTGAAAAATGTGTGGGACGTTTGTACCGCGCGAACCGGCCCCAGCGCTATGCCCCGGGGCCCTCCTTGTTTCCTCCAGGGCGGGACGGCCGCCCGCCCGGCCGCTTCCCGGCGTCGCCCGGGCGCCGCCTGGAGGTCGCGGAGAAGCGGGCCGCCACCTTTGCGATTGCCCGGAAACGACTTATATGCCCGTGCCCGAAAATCAAACCCCGTTCCTCTGGATTGCCCGGGAGTTAATGTATGGACGCACAGGTGATTGCCATTACGCCGATTCGAGAGGAAGCGACATGCGGCGTACGGACGCCACGCTGCGAATCCCTGAACTGGCACGGAGGGTCGTCGGCGCCGTCGCGCCGGAGGAACTCCCCCTTTTCGAGACCACCTGCCAGGCGTATTTCGCATCCGGACGCCAAGCGCGGGCAGGCCGGCGCAGGCTGACGGAACTCGAATTCGACGGGCAGGAAATCGTGCCGCTCGTGACCACCGCCGCGCTCGGGGCGACCGCGGCGGTATTCGAGTTCCTGGCCTCCCGAATCTACGAGACCACCTTCGAGGAAGCCGGAGGGGACGCCTGGATCCGCCGGCTGGTGCGTCGCGTCCTTCGCTTCTTCCGCCGGCTCCGCCGCCGTCCCGCCACACGGAGCCTCACCCTGCCGCCGTCCTTCTCGCGCGAGCAACTCCTCAAGGTACGCGAGGTCGCCGTACGCGCGGCGACCTCTCTCGACATGACCCCGCAGAAGGCGGAGCTGATCGCGGACGCGATCCTCGGCCAGCTGGCCACCTCCGGTCGGGACAACGCCGGTGAATAGGGCGGCAGGCGGACGAGAACCGCCCAGGTCCAACCCGTTCGTCCTGGGCGCCGACACCTGGTATCGGTTCGGGCTGCTCGTCGCGGCGGTCGTCGGAATCACGCCCCTGCTGACCGCGCCGCGTGGATACGCGATCGTGCCGGGCGCGCTGGCGAGCAAGAACGACGAGGAAGCCTGCATCCAGCGGCTCTTACAGGGGATGCCGGACGTCACGGGCAAGGCTCTCGTGGATCGGCTGGAGACCATGGGCCGGTACGTCGTGGAGACGTGCCACCCGCACGTCTCGGCCGGCATGGGCCTCTACACGATCGCGATGATCGCGGCGGTGTTCGTTCTCGCGCTCGCGATCTACTGGTGGATTCCGCGCCGGCTGATCCGCCGCAGGCGCCTGACCCCCCTTCCGCCGCCGTCGGCGCTCCCCGAGGTGCACCGGCAGCTCGACGAGCTGACGCGGATCACCGGTGTCGGTGAGGCCCGTTTCCTGTTCGACCCTCTCGACCGCCGCGTGACCGGGCTCGCCTTCGGCCGCGTCGGTCGCCGTCACATCGTGCTCTCCCGTGGGCTCGTCCACAGCGCGACCACCGACCCCGCACGGTTCCGCGCGGTGATGCTGCACGAACTCGCCCATGTCCGGAACGGAGACATCGACCCGACCTACCTGACGATCGCCGTGTGGCGGTCCTGGGTCATACTCGTCCTCGTTCCGGCGTTCGCGAGCGCGATCGTGAGCCAGCTGGGAGGGGTCGTCTGGCGGCTGGTGGTCACCGCGCTGCTCGTTCGCATGGTCCGCGACGCGACGTTGCGCTCGCGAGAGCATTACGCCGACGCACGCGCCGCGCGGTGGGGTACGCCGGAGATCCTGCACCGGGCGCTCAGCGGCCGGGCACTGCCGCGACGGTTCGCCCGGCGCTGGGGCTGGGGCAACCATCCCGAGGCGGAGCACCGCCGGGCGGCTCTCACCGATCCAAGCCGCGTGATCGCCGTCGGTTTCGGCGACGGCCTGGCCCTCGGCACGACCACCGTCTACTCCCTGACCTCGCTGACGCTCATAGCCGGCTGGCTTTCCCCCGACCCACCGGGAGAGTGGGTTCATCTGGCGCCGTTCACGGCGCTGCTCGCCTGCGCGCTGACCTTCGGGATCTTCAGAGTCGTGCTGGCGGCGGGTCTCACCGGTCGTCCCACGAGCCTGGGCCCCCTCGGGATCGGCCTGGGCACGGGTTTCGTGCTCGGCACCTTCGTCACGCCGGGCTTCGGGGTGCGACCAAGTGACGTCCCGCTCTCCGGGGACGGGGGGATGCCGTCGATGCCGCCGGCGCTGTGGCTCGTGTGGGCGGGCCTGATGGTGGCCGGCGCGCTGCTGACGGTCCAGTGGATCACCGATCTGCTGGCCGCGTGGCTGCCGTACGCGGCGAGTCGCCGCACGCCGCTGCCCACCGTCCTCGGCTGCGCGGCGGTGACCGCCGTCGTGCTCACCGCCTGGCTTGCGTTCGCCCTCGATCTGCCGTCATCGGTCAACATGACGGCGCGCATGGTGTTTCCCGACGTCCCCCAGGTCCTGGTCTTCCTCGGAGTGCTGATCGTCGAGCCCGCGTATGGGCTGCTGGCGGGCCTGACCGTTTTCGTCGTCCTGCTGTGGGCGGCGCCGTTCGCGGCCACGGCGAGGTGGGTGCGAGCGGGCCCGCCGCGCACATGGGTGTCCCTGACTCCGTTGCCGGAAACCGCCCGGCTCGCCGCCCCCCGGCCCATCCCCGCCCGGGGAGTCCAGGCCGGTCTCATCGCCGCATGTGGCGTCACCTTCGGTCTCCTGACCGTGTACCTGCTCGTCTTCCTCGCGGTTCCACCCACGCGGCGGTCCGACGAACTCGCCACTCTCCTCGTCTGGTCCGGCATGGCGGCCGGGGTGCTGGCGCAGATCCTCGCCGTAGTGCTGGCCGTCACCGTGACACGCACTCTGCGCCTGCCGCACGCCATGCTCGCGGCGACCCTCGCGAACCTCCCGGCGGGGGCCGGCGCGGCCGTCGCCATGAGCCTGGCGTCCTGCGCGACCGGCCCCTGCGTATCTCCACTGGCCATCACGGACCTGCGCCTCATGACGTTCCTCTATCCCTCAGGCCTGGTGGTGTCGCTGCTGGTCGCGATGCTTCTCATCCTCCGTGGCCCGCAGGTCCGCGGGATGGCGGACCTGCGGGCCGGCGGGTGATCAGGCGGTCTCCCTGACGTACTCGGCGTGCGCCGCGGCCAGACGGCCGCCGACCTCGGCCGTGCTGACGAGCACGGACATGTTCGCCCTGGACGACCGGCCCTCGGTGGCCGCGTCCACGGCGCGCATCAGATATTTGGTGATCGCGTTGCCGCGGACGCCGTCCCGCTCGGCCGCGGCCATCGCGCCGGCGATGGCCGCGTCCACCTCGGACGCGTCGATCGCGTCCTCCTCCCGCACCGGCGTGGTGATCAGGAACGAGCTGTTGTTGCCCAGCGCCCAGTGGTTCTCCACCGCCCGCGCGATCATCCGCTCGTCGTCCAGCCGCTGCGGGCTGCGGATGCCGCTGGAGACGCAGTAGAACGCCGGGAAGTCGTCCGACCGGTACGACACCACCGGCACGCAGTGGGTCTCCAGATACTCCATGGTCAGATTCAGGTCGAGGATGCTCTTGGCCCCGGCGCAGACGACGGCCACCTTCGACCGGGTGAACTGGATCAGGTCGGAGGAGACGTCCATCGTCTTCTCCGCGCCCCGGTGCACGCCGCCGATGCCGGCCGACGAGAAGAACGGGATGCCGGCCAGCTCGGCCGCCACCACCGAGCTGGCCACGGTCAGCGCGCCGAGCCCGCCCTGGGCCAGGATCACCGGCAGGTCCCGGCTGCTGACCTTGGGGATGCCGGGCGTCGAGGCGAACCGCTCGACGTCCTCGTCGGTCATGCCGACCTTGATCCGGCCGCCCTCGACGCAGATCGTGGCCGGAATCGCGCCGCCCGCGCGGACCGCGTCCTCGACCTTCCGCGCCGTCGCCGCGTTGTCCGGATAGGCCAGGCCGTGGGTGATGACGTTCGACTCCAGCGCCACCACCGGCCGGCCCTCGGCGAGTGCGTCCGCGACCTCCTCGCTGAACACCAGCGGGACGCGCCCATGCTCCCGAGTCATCGTCGCCTCTCAGTTCGCGGCCGGGCCGTAGTTCGGCAGCTTGTTCAGCTTGTGCTTCTGGTTGAGGATCTCCGGGATGTAGACCTTCTCGTCCCACAGCTCCTTGGCGACCGGCTCCAGGATGATCGACACCGAGCCCTCCTCGCAGCCGAAGGCGCTCGTCATCGCCTGGGTCACCGCGGCGACCAGGTCGGTGTGCTGCTGCTCGGTAAGGGGGACCGGGAAGTGCTTGATGCTGACGTGCGGCATGATGATCTCCTTACGGTGGGTCCCGAGACGATCCCTGATGGCTGCGACCAGCTCGTCGATCTCCGGTTCCTTGAGCAGGCCGTAGTGATCTGCTTCCAGCTCGACGACGACCGGGGCCGTCGCCGAATAGCCGCTGCTGTTCTCCAGGAACGAGTAGTCGTCGCCCCTGGCCTTGAAGATGGTGATCGGTGCGTCGATCCGCCGCCGGGCCAGCTCGCGGAAGGTGTAGCTGAACTCGAAGGTCTCCCCCACCACCCGCATGATCCGGCGTACGAGGTCGATGTCCAGGTCGGGGAAGTTGCGGTGGATGAAGGCGGCGAAGCCGTCCTCGTCCACGGCCTCGGCCAGGCACCGTTCCAGCAGCGGCCCGGTGATCGTGCCGGCGAAGACCGAGAAGAGGATCGTCACGTACGCCTTGTTGCCGAAGCCGGCCTCGCGCTCGTGCTCGGACGTGCCCGCCAAGTGGACCTTCGGCGAGCCCGGCGCGATCAGGAACAGGTGCTCCACCCGCTCACCGGCCTGCTCCAGCTGGTAGGCGGCCTCGAACGCGACGCGCGCGCCGAACGAGTATCCCCACAGTGTGTACGGACCGGACGGCTGCAGCCGCCGGATCGCCTTGACGTCCTCGGCCGCCATCTCGCCGATGGTCGCGTACGGGACCTCCTCGGGGTTGATCCCGTACGCCTGGACACCGTAGAAGGGCCGGGTGACGCCCATCCTGGCGGCCAGCGTGCGCAGGTTCATCGTGTAGCCGCCGAGCCCGGGCCAGCAGTAGACGGGCTGGTCCAGGCCCTCCCGCTGCAGCGGCACCAGCCGGGAGCACGCCTCGGACTCGGTTCCGTCCACCCGCCGCGCGAGCTTCTCGATCGTGGGGCACTCGAACAACACCTGGAGGGGCAGCGAGCCGCAGAACTCCCGGTTGATCTTGTTGATCAGCCCGACGGCGATGAGCGAGTTGCCGCCGGAGGCGAAGAAGTCGTCCTGCACCGAGACGGTCTCCCGCTTCATCGCCTTCTTCCACAGCTCGGCGATCCGGCGCTCGGTCGTCGTCCGCGGCGCGACGTACGGCCGGTCGGCGTTGTCCACGTTCGTCGCGTCGGACTCGGTCAGCGCCCTGACGTCGATCTTCCCGTTCGCCGTGAACGGGAGCCGGTCCAGCACGACGACCTTGTTCGGGATCATGTAGTCCGGCAGGAAGTTGATCAGGTCGTCCCTGATCATCTCCGCCGGTCCCTTCATGTGGACCGAGTCCTCCTTCATCCCCTCGCTCAGCCGCTGCTCGTCGCTCACGCGGCCACCGATGAAGAAGTAGGACGGGCCGGTGGGCCGGCCGAGCGCGCGGAGGATGCCGTCGATCCGGCGCGCGGAGGGCAGGTCGTCGCCGGACTTCGAGCTGTATCCGGACGACATGAACCCGATGTTGACGTCGTTCATCGACAGGTGCTGCAGCGTGCGTCCCAGGTCGATGTAGCGCAGCCACTCCTCGTCGTTCCTGCTGATCACCGAGATGCCGAGGCTCGACCGGTCGTAGACCTGCTGGTTGATCGCGATGACCTGCTTCTTGAGGATGAGCTCGTCGGAGATCAGCCGCAGCCGCCCGTTCTCGTAGGCGTACTGGCCCGCCCGCAGATCGGCGATCTTCCCGGGGTGCGCCTGGACGTAGACGTCGATCTCGTCCGGGCGCGGCCCCGCGTACGGGACCAGCTCGAACGTGCCGAGGTAGTAGTCCTCGGCGGCGCAGTCCAGGTGGTCCTTCGTGGCCGGCGCGTACTCCAGGGGCCTGACGTCCAGGCCGTACCCGGGCAGCACCTCCTCGAACAGGCCGACCATGTGGCCGGTCTCGATCTCCAAGACCTCGCGGATGTTGTTCTTGTAGACCGGCTCTATCGCCCGCTTCTTGCCGACGAAGTGCAGCCTCACCCGGGGCTCCGCTCCCCCGGCGGCCGGCCCGACCAGCACGAGCCTGTGGTGCACGGGGTGGTGGTAGTAGAAGCCCGGCTCGAGGTCGCCGATCCCGTCGATCTCGAGGTAGAGCTGGGTCGCGTACAACGCCCCGGGCGAGGCGTACGCGTACTTCGGCAGCAGTCGCTCCTCGCTGAGGTGCTGGCCGAAGTAGCGCAGGATCTCGCCGAGATCCTCCAGGCCGACGGAGTCGAGGCCGCGGGAGCGCGCGCCGTCGGCCTTCCTGGCCAGCAGCTTCAGGATGTCGCCCCGGCCGACCTCCCCGCCCTCGTAGAACCGGTAGGTCTTGCGGGCGAACGCCAGCCCGCGTTGCCGCGCGGTCGCCTGCCTGCCGGGCAGGTCGACCACCGGCCTGCCGTCGAGCTCGGCGGCGTCCCGGACCCCGGCGTTGGACAGCTGCGCCTTGACCTGGAGCCGGCTCGCCTTGGACTGGTGGTGGGCGCCGTGGTTGCCCTGGTCCATCAGCGCCGCTTCCTTGGGATTCAGCTCCACGCAGGCGATCAGGTTCTGGAACCCGGTGCGCGGGTCGTCCTTGACGATGACCGCGGCGTGCTTGACCCAGTCGTGGGTCTCGATGGCCAGCTTGATCTCGTCCAGCTCGACCCGGAACCCGCGCAGCTTGACCTGGTTGTCCGCCCGGCCGACGAACTGGACGGTGCCGTCGGCGTTCCAGTACGCGAGGTCGCCGGTCTTGAACAGCCTGCCCTCGCCGAGCGGGTTGTCCACGAACCGCTCGGCGGTCAGCTCGGGCCGGTGCAGGTAGCCGCGGGCGACCTGGACGCCTCCGATGAACAGCTCGCCGAGCTCGCCGACGGCCACCGGCGCCCCGGCCGGGTCGAGGATGTGGTAGTCGGTGTGGTCGACCGGCGCCCCGATCGAGATCGCGTTCGGACCCTCGCCGACGGTCGCCGGGTCCACCGTGTACGCCGACGAGTTGATCGTGCACTCGGTGGGGCCGTACAGGTTGACCAGCGCGCACCCGGGCAGGGTGTCGAGAAAGCTCGTCGCCAGCGCCTTGGACAGGACCTCGCCGCCGGTGAAGACCTGCGTCAGCGACGTGCAGCTCTGCAGTTCCTCGGTGTCGAGCAGCGCCGTCAGCAGCGTCGGAACGCACTGCAACGTCGTGACGCCGTTCGTCCTGATGACGTCGATCAGCCGCTCGGCGTCCCGGTAGACCCCGGGCGGGCCCACGACGACCACGGAGCCGCAGACCGGCGCGAGGATCTCCCACTGCGCCGCGTCGAAGCTCATCGGCGTCTTCTGCACGATGATCTTGTCGTGGTCGATTCCGTAGCCGGCCCGCAGCCATCGCATCTGGCTGACGATGCTGCGGTGCTCGATCATCACGCCCTTCGGCTTGCCGGTGCTGCCGGAGGTGTAGATGACGTACGCGAGGTTGCCCGGACGCAGGCCCGGGTGGCGAGCGGGGTGCCGGTCGGGGTGCCGGTCGGGATGCCGGTCGCCTCCGGGCGGCCCGGCGGACCGCTCCGCGTCCTTGAGGGTGACGATCCTCGTCCCCGCGGGCGCCAGCTCGGTCAGCCTGGCCACGAGCTCGTCCTGCGTGACGACGACCCGCACGCCGGCGTCCTCGATCATGTAGCGGAGGCGCTCTTCGGGGTATTCGGGGGACAGCGGCAGGTAGGCGCCGCCGGCCCGCAGGATCCCCCACACGCCGACCATCAGGTCGATCGACGGCTCGACGAACAGCCCCACGCATTCGTCGAGGTTCACGCCGAGCTCCCGCAGGTGCCCGCCGAGGGCCGCGCCGCCCTCCGCGAGCTCGCGGAAGGTCAGCCGCCGTTCTCCGCAGACGACCGCCGTGTCGTCCGGGCGCGTCCGGGCCTGGGCGTCGAGCAGATCGGGAAGACAGACGTCCTCAGGTGATTCCCGCCTCGCTTCAGATTCTGGAGTGGTAGTCATTTCCTCCCCCTGCGATGGGCGGACAAGGGTTACTGGGAAGCCGCGGCCCCCGGGCGCCGTCGCCGCTCTTCCGCGCTCGCCCGCCGGGGTGACCGGCCCGGGGCCGCGCCGAGAGCCGGTCGGGGTCTACAGCCGGGCCTGCGGGGTGTGAGGCCAGTGGAGGTCACGCACGACTGGCTCAGTTCGTCCCCGGGGGCCGCCGCCGGTGAAGCAGGAAGATCTGACCGGCGACGGTTGGAATCCCCTCCCCGAGGGGAGGGGAGGGTGTCAACGTGGGATGTCCGTGCCGAAGTAGCGGTCGCCGAAATCGCCGATACCAGGGATCATGTAGGCGTTCTCGTTCAGCCGTTCCTCGATGGCCGACGTCACGATCGGCAGGTTCGGGTGGCGCGCGTGGACCGCGTCGATGCCCTCCGGCGCCGACAGCAGGGTGACGAAGACGATGTCGTCCTCCGCGACCCCGTGGTCGAGCAGCACCTCGATGGCGGCCAGCGCGGTCCCGCCGGTGGCCAGCATCGGGTCCAGCAGCAGCACGCTCCGCCGGTCGATGTCCGCGGGCAGCGCGGAGTAGTACAGCCGCGGCAGCTTCGTCACCTTGTCCCGCTGGATCAGGATCTTGCCGATCCGCACTCCCGGCGACATCGCCCGCAGCTCGTGCTCCATGCTCTCCCCGGCGCGCAGGACGGACACCCCGCAGATCCGCGAGGCCGGCCGCAGGCCGTGGTAGGTGCGCCCCACCGGGGTCTGCACGTCGAACGGCTCGTACGGCAGGAGATCCAGGGCCGTCTCGATGAGCTGGCGGATGATCCGGCCCGACGTGGTGACGAAGCGCTCCGGGTCGGCGTTACGGTCGCGGATGATCGTGTGCAGCGCCCGCAGCTGCCTGGTCTGCGGCAGCAGGTGCACGGTGCCGGTCGCGGTGCCGGTGGTGGTGCCGGTGGTGGTGCCGGTGGTGGTGCCGGTGGTGGTGCCGGTGGTGGTGCCGGTGGTGGTGCCGGTCGCGGTGCCGGTCGCCGGCGTCGCCGTGATGGTCATGCCTTCTCACCCGCCTCCAGCTCGGCGAAGGCCCTGCGGGCCTCCTCGACGAACTTGCGCACCTTCATCCGGTCCTTGCGGCGGGTCACCGGGTCTTCCAGGCCGGTGTGCGCGTCGACGGCGGCCGGACGGACCTCGGCGATCGCCGCGGCCACGTTCTCCGGGTTCAGCCCGCCGGCGAGCATCAGCGGCCGGGGCGAGATCCGGACCAGTTCCGCGCTGATCGACCAGTCGTGCAGCAGTCCGGTGGCGCCCTTGGCACCGGTGGCCGGGTTGAAGGTGTCGGTGATGAACATGTCGACCCACTCGGCCGCCTCGTCCACGATCTTGATCAGCTCGTCGAGGTTGTCCTGCTTGACCACGAGGCTCTTGAGCACGTACAGGTCGGGGGCGATGCGCCGCAGCTTCCGCAGCTCCTCGACCGGCACGTCGCCGTGCAGTTGGATCGCGGTGACGCCCAGCTCCTCGCAGAACGCCTTGATCTCCTCGGCGTCGGTCACGTAGGTGATCACGACGCCCCTGTGCTCCGGCTGGATCTCCTTGACGATCGCCGCGGCGTCCTCCTCGGACAGGTCCTCGTTCTTCGCCGGCAGCCGCAAGGCGAAGCCGAGCCAGTCCGCGCCTTCCTCGCGGATCAGGTCCGCCTCGGCCTGGTCGATGACCCCGGCCACCTGAATAAGTCCCTGCATGTTGACCCGCCTTTCGAACCGGCCTGAGCGGCCTCGGTCGGAAACGAATTGCAATCGGCCACGAACGATGGCATTGAACTGCCCGCGACAGTGCGGCCTTTCGAGAGGGAATTCGCGTCGGCGCGAACACTCCGGGCCTGGCGGGACGTATTCAGAATTCGCGTCGGCGGGCTTTTCCCACAACCCCTAGCAGCCCCACAGCACGCCAGGACGATCCGGGGCACCTTTGGACTTTTCGGGTGGCCCCGGGCTGCGCTGGGAAGAGACGGCCGGCAACCCCTGACGACCCCTGTCGGGAAATCGCCCGCCCCGAGTCGTGCGCGGCTCTCGTTGACCCGGCGGGAAACGCGGAACTAGCGTCCGTTGCGGAGTGCCCGACGAGCACGCGCGAGAAACGGCGGTGGTGAGAAATGCACCACGAGCAATCGCTTTCACCGGATGGTTCGCCGGCGCGGTTCCCCGCCCCCGGGTGCCGCCGTCGCCGGATCTCACACCCGTCCACGCCGGGCGGATGCCGTCACCGGCCCGCACGCCTCGAAGCCGGCCGGCGCCCCCCTCTGGTGGATTGCTTAGCGCTAAGGTAAAGTCTCTTAGTGCTAAGAGAAGTTGCCCATTGCCGCGGCCGGTCCCGACCGGCGGTGCACTCGCTCGACCCAACCGACGCACGACGTTCGCCCTCGCCTGGCCGGACCGGGCCCACGCGCACAGGAGGAACAGATGACAGTCATCGAGTCCGTCTCCGCAGGGACCGGCAAACCGGATCGCGTGCCCATCAGGAACTGGCTCGCGGTGATCGCCGTCGCGCTGGGGACCTTCCTGGTGGTGACCGTCGAGAACCTGCCCATGGGCCTGCTCACGGCCATCGGCGGCGGCCTGAACGTCTCCGACGGCGAAGTCGGCCTGATGGTGACCGTGTCCGGCCTGGTCGCCGCCGTCACCGCACCGTTGCTGCCCGTGGCGATCCGCGGGCTGGACCGGCGGGTGGTCCTGCTCGGCCTGATCCTGCTGGCACTGGTGGCCAACATCGTGTCCGCGGTGACCCCCACGTACGCCGTGCTGATGGTGGCCCGGCTGTTCGTGGGCGTCAGCATCGGCGGGTTCTGGGCGCTCGCCGGGGGTCTCGGCGTCCGGCTGGTCCCCGAGGCGCACGTCGCCAGGGCCACCTCGCTGATCTTCTTCGGCGCCATGGCCGCCAACGTCCTCGGTGTCCCCGCGGGCACGTTCGTCGGCGAGCTCACCGGCTGGCGCGTCGCGTTCGGCGTGGTCGCCGCGGTCGCGCTCCTGCTGGTGATCGCGCTGGCCGTGCTGCTGCCGCGGATGCCCGCGACCGAGCCCGTCCGGCTGCGTACGCTGGGCGAGCAGCTGCGCACGCCCGCCGTCCGGATCGGCGTCATCGCCACCTTCCTGCTGGTGTCCGGGCACTACGGCGCCTTCACGTTCGTCAGCCCGATCCTGCAGGACGTCTCAGGGGTCGGCGCGACGTTCGTCGGCCCGCTGCTGCTGGCGTACGGCGTGGCCGGGATGGCCGGCAACCTCATCGCGGGCTCGTGGGCGGGCCGCAACGTCCGGGGCACGATCATCGTGGTCAGCGTCGTGCTCGCGGCCGTGCTGGCGGCGTTCCCGTTCCTCGGCGGCAACGCCGTCACCGGGTCGATCCTGCTGATCCTGTGGGGCTTCGCGTTCGGCGGCCTGCCGGTGAGCGTGCAGACCTGGATCATCAAGGCCGCGCCGCAGGGCGTCGAGGCCGCCACCGGGCTGAACACCTGCATGTTCAACCTGGCGATCGCGCTGGGAGCGCTGTTCGGCAGCCTCATCGTCGGGGCGGTCGCCGTGACCGGCGTGCTGTGGGTCGCGGCGGGACTCGTGGTCCTGACGTCGCTGGTGGTGTCCGGCGCCAGGCGGGTCTAGGGAGTGTCGCGCTCGTCGCCCAGCGACGTCAGCAGTTGCCTGAGGATCTCGGCCAGGTTCTCCCGCTGGGCGGGGGTGAGCCCGGCGAGCAGGCGCCGCTCGGTGTCCACGTGGTCGGGCAGCGCCCGGTCGATCAGCTCGCGGCCGGCGTCGGTCAGATCGACGTGGACACCACGGCCGTCGACGTCACTGGGCGTCCGCGTCACCAGGCCCCGCGCCTCCAGCCGGTCGAGGCGCTGGGTGACCGCCCCTGAAGTGATCATGGCCGAGCGCATCAGCTCCGCCGGGGCCTGCCGGCCGCCTCGGCGGAGGGTGGCCAGGACGTCGAACGACGAGGGGTCCAGGTCGTGTTCGGCGAACGTGCGGCGCAGCTCGTTGTTGACGAGCTGGGTCAGCCGCGACAGCCGCCCGAAGACCGCCATCGGGGAAACGTCCAGGTCAGGGCGGGCGTCAGCCCACTGCTGCAGGACGCGATCCACATGATCCGGCACACCGCAAGGTTACCGCCCGCACCACCCCGTAGATCGAGAGGGAGTAGAAGGCATGCGCATCACAGTGTTCGGGGCGACCGGGAACGTCGGCAGACGTGTCGTCGCCGAGGCCGTGTCCCGCGGACACGAGGTGACCGGCGTGGCCCGGAACCCCGTGCGGCTCGCCGGACTGCCCGCCCAGGCGCACGCCCGCGTCGGCGACGCGACCGACGTGGACGACGTCGTCGCGCTGGCCGCCGGGCAGGACCTGGTGATCACCGCGACCTGCCCGGCGCCCGGCGACGAGAACCAGCTGGTCACGGTCGCCACCACGCTGCTCGCGGCGTGCGCCAAGACCGGCGTACGCCTGCTGCTCGTCGGCGGCGCGGGCAGCCTGACCGTCGAGGGCGGCGGCCTCCTGATGGACCAGGTGGGCTATCCGCCCTTCCTGCTGCCGATCGCGGCGGCGTGCGTCGGCCAGCTGGCGGCCTGCCGGGCCGACACCACCGCCGACTGGGCCTACCTGAGCCCGGCCGACCTGCTCGTCCCGGGTGAGCGGACCGGTCTGTACCGGGTGGGCGCCGACGAGCTGGTGGTCGACGCCGACGGCCAGTCCCGGATCTCGATGGAGGACCTCGCGGTGGCGTTGCTGGACGAAGCCGAACGGCCGCGCCACCACCGGACCCGTTTCACCGTCGCGTACTGACCGCGAACGAAGACCGCGAAAGAAGGCCGCGAAAGAAGGCGCTGAGGAAACGCGGGGGCGCCCCGGCGGGTCACGGCCGGACGGCCAGCACCCGGAAGCAGATCCCCCGCGTCATCCGGTCCACCGACTCGATCTGGAAGCCGGCCTGTTCCAGGAAAGGCCGGGGGTCGCGGGTGAGGTGGTCGGCCTCGAACCGCACGAACAGCGGCTCCACGAGCCGCATCCCGGCCCGGATGAGCGGGTTGCTCGACGGCCCGTGCTCGGCCAGCACGAACCGCCCGCCCGGCCTGAGCACGCGGTAGGCCTCGCGTGCCGCGGCCACCGGGTCCGGGATGGTGCACATCGTGAATGTGGACAGCACGGTGTCCGCGCTGCCGTCGGGCAGGTCCAGGCGTTGCACGTCGCCCTGCCGCAGCTCCACCCGCTCGCCGAGCCCGGCGAGCGCCACCCGCCGCCGCGCCAGTTCCAGCATGCGCTCGGACAGCTCGATCCCGATCACGGTGGCGTCGGGGCCGTACAGCGGGAGGTTCAGCCCGGTGCCGACCGCGATCTCCACGACACGGCCGCGCGCCTGCCCGACGGCCCACTCCCGGCTTCCCGGAAACAGGCGGCGCTCCCAGGCCAGCATCTGGCCGTCGTACCGATCCGCCATCCGGTCGAACACCCGGCGTACGTCGGCGTCCGTGGTAGCCCGCATTGACCGACCCTTCTGAACGGGGGAGATTTCGGCAATGGTTTCACGTCATGAGACGGTGGACCATATTCGAGCACGAAGCCGTTGATTCGTTTGTGATCGACTCCGTGTATCACTGTTTCCCGTGACACATCCGTGGGCGAGACTCGCGCGCCGGCGGCGCATCCGCAGGTGGACGGGAATCGCCGCGGTCGTCGTGATTCTGGCCGCATGTCAAGGGCCTTTCTGGCCCGATACGCGGGCGGTCACGTACGGCGAGCCCACGTCGTGCTCGCGTAACCCGTTCCAGCCCGAGCCGGTGGACGGGACCGAAATCGATTGCGTGGGGTGGACGTTGCATGTGCGTTTCGGCGTGGATATCCAGCTCAGAACCGCCGCGAGCCATGTCCGACCGCTGTCGATGTTCGACGGCGGACGCATCCCCATCGCCATCGCCCCGGACGGGCACCGCGTCGCCTACCTCGACGTCGAGGAGCTCCGCTATCTCGCCAGGGATCTCCGCTCGGGCGTCACCCGGTCGCTCACCCCACGCCTGACCACCGAGGAGATCCTGGGGATCACGACGGTGGCCGCCTCCGCCGACGGCCGTCACTTCGCCGTGTCCACCCGGGAGAACCGGCGGACGTTCGTCACCGATTTCGCCACGGGCCGGACGAGGACGCTCGACGGGGTGTGCTGGGCCTACGGGCTGACCGGCGACATGCTGATGGGCAGCGCGGGCTGCGACGGTGTCGGCGTCTCGATCGACGCCATCCGCTTCGACGGAACGGCGACCGCCTTCCGGTCGGAGGAGACGATGCCGCGTGACATGTCCGCGGATCTGCGGTGGTACATCGACTTCGAGGACCCCACGTCGATCCACGAGACCGCCACCGGGCGGCGGGTGCGGACCCTGCCCGCCGGGCTCAGCGAGGTGCGGTGGGTCGGCGCCGACACCCTGGTCGCACGAGACGGGAACATCGAGGACGGGGATGACTACGTCGCCGTCGACGCCGGGACGGGCGAGCTCGTCCCGATCGGCATCCCGTACGCCGAGCCGGTCGCCTTCGGGAAGGTCCGCTGATGCGGGACTGGGACGAGCGGGTCCACCGTACGGCGTCGCTGCTGGGCGGGCGCGGGCCGTACGCCCGGCGCATGGCGGACAAGGCGCTGCGCGCCGGACGAGGAACGAAGGACGCCTTCTTCTCGCTCTACCGGTCCTATCTCAGCCGCTTCCGCTTCTGGCCCGATCCGGGCTGGGGGAGGGAACTGTCCGACCTGCAGCGCGCGGTGCTGGTCGCCATGCACCACGACGGCTGGACCGAGCAGGAGACCGCCTATCTGTGCGGGCGCAGCGGAAAGGCCGTACGGCGGGCGGGCGAGAAGGGCCTTCGTGCGTTGGGCATCGACGGCGCCGCCCTCGCCGACACCTTGCGGGCGATGACGGACGACCTTCCTCCGCCTGCCAGGCCCGCCCCCGGGCGAAGTAGGCTCACGCGCGTCTCCGTGATCGCCTGCCTTGTCGCTTTCGCTCTCTTGGTGGCCCACTCCTGTGCGTCGAACGTCTCACTCGGACAGCTCGCGGACCACCCTTCCGGCGTCGCCCTCGCCCTGACGGAGCCCAGTCCGTTGCGCGGTCCCACGCAGGCCGCGGTCCGGTACGCCTACCGCGTGGACGCGCGGGGGACCGTGCTCACCACGGGGAGCTACTGGGTCGCGGTCACCGAGTCGGACCAGCGGCTGCTCGTCGAGGACGCGGCGCCCGGCGACCTCGTGATCAGCCCGGACGGCCGCAGGCTGGCCTATCTCAGCCGGAGCAGGCGCGGGCTCGTCGTGCAGGACCTCCCCACGGGCGAGGTCGGCACGGTGTCGGAAGCCGAAGAGCCGGACGGCGGACTGTACTTCTCTCCGGACGGCAGCCGCCTCGCGTTCGCTTCGGAGAGCGGGCTGTACGTCTGGGACGGCACGCGGCGGCGTGTCCCGGGGTCTGGGCGGCACTCGACACTGAACGGCTGGCTGGCGAGCGGGCAGGCCCTGCTGGTCGAGGGCTGGGAGGACACACGGGCCGTCGACCTGAGCGGCGGCGTCGTGTTCACGGTGCAGGATCGGCACCTCGACACGCTGTCCCCCGACGGGAAGACGTGGATCCGGCTCGACTACGAGCGGAACCGCTTCACCCGATTCGGCCCGCGCACGGGTCGCAGGACGATGCGCCTGCCCGCGACCGTGAATGTCGAGAGGGTCCAGTGCTGGGCCGACGCCGACACCTTCGTTGTCAGCACCTACGGCTACGGGCCCAGCCACTTCTACCGGATCGACATCGAGACCGGTGAAGCCGAGCCTCTACCCGCTCTGGTCCCGGAAGACCTCCATGAGGTGCGGTTTCCCGGATGTGCCGGGTGATCCGCAGGGACGCCGGCGCGCTGAGGATGCGCTGGTCGAGCCCCTGGCCGAGCCCCTAGTCGAGCCCCTAGTCGAGCCAGAGCACGATGCCGGTCATGCCGTTGAGCACGGCCGCGGCACCGGCCCTGACCGCACGCCCGGCGCGCTCGGGGGTGAAGCTGGCGGGATCGTACGTCGAGGACATGCCGAGGCCTTCGCCGCGGAACGACGCACCGGTCCAGTCGGCGGCGGTGACGTTCGCCGTGGGCTCGGCCAGCTCGGCGCCGACCACGAGGAACTGCTGGTCGAGGTGGTTGGGGGTGACCAGGGCCAGGGGGTCGACGAGGTCGTCGCCGGCGCTGACGATGAGGTCGGGCTTCATGCCGATCGCCCTGCTGATGGTCGGGACGAACTGGTCCGGCCGCGTGGCCGTGAGGGTCCTGAGGCTGACGTGTTCCTCCTCGGCCCACGCGGTCACCGCGCCCGCCAGCGTCGTGGTCTGGCGGTCCTCCCCCGCCGTGAGCAGCACCACACGGTAGCCCTCCGGCGGACGGACCCCGTTCCAGGAGCCGGGCCTCGGCGTGATCGTCGACTCCGGGGCGGGTGACGCGGCCGGGAAGAACCCCGGGCCGGGGGTGCCGACGGTGGTGGGCTTCGCATGCGGCCGGGACCAGTCGTCGCCGGAGCCGCATCCGGCGGCCAGCAGGGCGGTCGCGACTGCCGCGGCCAGTGTGCAGGCAGGCAGAAGCCGAGAGCGCATGGGGATCGTCCTTCGGGGCGGCGGGAAGTGCGCCTACTTCCTACCTCATGATCTGCGGCCTTCGGTGCCGGGGGCGTCTCCGCCGGACGTGGTTCCTTGACGGTTCTCGTCCGAGATACCGCTCGTTCATCTCAATCGAGCAGATTTCGTACGCAAAAGCCGAAAAGGAGTTATATGTCCCCCGCCGCTCGGCGTCGTGTCTGTGCTGTCATCGGCGCCGCAGCCGTGGCCGTCCTGTTCAGTGCCCTCTCCGCTCTGCTGGGTGCCGCGCCCGCCCTCGCCCACGGGTTCACCTCGACGGTTTACGCCAACCTCGTCTCGCCCCGGGCCGGGCACGTCCGCGCCGAGATCCAACTGGAGTACGACCTGCTCGTCGTCTCCGCCGCCGACTCCGAGAAGGACGACCCGCTTTTCAAAGCGGGCACCGCGGCGTTCGAGGCCGGTGACGCGGGTCAGCAGGCCGTCGCGCTCGACGCCCACGCCGGCTCGGTCGTCGCGTACGTCACCGAGCGCTTCGGCGTCACCGCCGGGGGCCAGGTGTGCGCCCCGGTCAGGGACGGCGGCTTCACGATCGGGCAGCGCGAGGGCGTCCCGTACGCGCGGCTGATCCTCGACTACCGGTGCCCGGAGTCCGCCGAAGCACACGAGGTGCGCAGCGCGCTGTTCCCCGGCTCCGAGGGGTACGTGCGTGACAGCAAGACGATCGTCACCTACGACCTCGACCTGAAGTCCGGAAGCACCGCCCTCGACGCTCAGCATCGGTCGTTCTCCACGCAGCAGTCCTGGTTCGAGCGGTTCTGGGAGTTCTTCCGGCTCGGAGCCGAGCACCTGCTCGGCGGGCTCGACCACATCCTGTTCCTGCTGGCGCTCATCGCGGGGTCACGCCGCCTGCGCGAGATCGTGCTGGCGGCGACGACCTTCACGCTGGCCCACTCGGTGACCTTCGTCCTCGCCGCCCTCGGGCTCGTGGAGGCGCCCGCGTCGTTCGTCGAGCCCGTCATCGCCCTGTCGATCGCGGTCGTCGCGGGCTGGCATCTGTGGCGGATCTGGCGACGCCGCTCGCACGCCACAGATCTGGAGACGGCCGGTCACGGCCGCCTCGGCCTGGACCGCGCGGGCTGGACGCGGCTCGCGGTGGTCTTCTGCTTCGGTCTCGTGCACGGACTCGGCTTCGCCGCGGCGCTGGGGATCGACCAGGCCTGGTCGTGGACGCTGCTGTGGTCGCTGCTCGTCTTCAACGTGGGCATCGAGGTCGTCCAGCTGGCGATCATCGTCGCCGTCTTCCCGCTGCTCGCCCTGCTGCGTCACCGCCGGCCGATGGCGGGGCTGTGGACGACCGGGGCGATCGCGGCGGGTGTGTCCGCGATGGGCCTGGTGTGGTTCGTGCAACGGGTTCTCGGAATTTGAGATCACATCACAACTTCCGGCAAGCGCAACAGTCCGCCTGCCCCACGTTCATCTCCGCGACACCGGATCCCGAAATCGTGCAAATCGCTCCAATACCCCCAAATGGATGGAAAGCAATGAAGCTCGACAAGGGGACTCAGGGCCCCGGGCTCGTCCTGCGCCGGGTGGCCATGACCGCCACCGCGGCGGCCCTCAGCGCCACCGCCGTGTTCGGCGGCGGCCTGGTGACCGCGGCTCACGCCGACAGCGCGACGCTCACCGGCATCGTCCTCGGCGTGGGCGCCGACGAGACGCAGCGCGTCGTGTCGTGGTACTCCTCGGCCGGCACCGCGCAGGTGGTCCAGGTCGCGCCGACGTCCAAGGTGGTCGACGGCCGGTTCCCCGCGAACGCCGTCACCTTCCCGGCCACGGTCACCGCGAACGTCGTCAACGGCGGCTACAACGCGCACGCCACGATCGACAGCCTGAAGCAGAACACCGCGTACTCCTACCGGGTCGGCGCCGAGGGCAACTGGTCCCCGACGTACTCCTTCACGACCCAGGACTTCAACGGCAACAACCTCGACTTCCTCTTCTTCGGCGACCCGCAGATCGGCTCGTCCGGCAACGTGGCGAAGGACGGCGCCGGGTGGGAGGACACCCTGAACGTCGCCCTCGCCGCCAACCCGAAGGCCGAGCTGCTGGTCTCCGGCGGCGACCAGGTCGAGTCCGCCAACACCGAGACGCAGTGGAACGCGTTCCTCGCGCCCGACAAGCTGCGCCAGTACCCCTGGGCCGCCACCATCGGCAACCACGACGTCGGCGGCAAGGCCTACGAGCAGCACTTCTGGACGCCGAACACCGACCGTTCCGCGCCGTACTACAACGGCAGCGCGACGACCCGGTCGGGCGGCGACTACTGGTTCAAGTACAAGAACATCCTGTTCATCGACATCAACAGCAACGCCTACTCCAACGGCTCCGACGCCGCGCACATCGACTACATCACCGATGTCGTCAACAAGCACGGGGCCGGCGCCAAGCACACGGTGCTCATCTACCACCACGCGATCTACTCCCCGGCCGCTCACGCGAACGACGCCGACAACAAGGTGCGCCGTCAGGACTTCCCGACGGCCTTCTCGAAGCTCGGCGTCGACCTGGTCCTGCAGGGTCACGACCACAGCTACTCCCGCAGCTATGTGATCAAGAACGGCCAGAAGGCGAACAAGGACGAGCAGCCCGGCGCGACCGAGGTGTCCAAGGGCCCGGGCGGCGTCATCTACGTGACGGCGAACTCGGCGTCGGGTTCGAAGTACTACGACCTCACCGCGCCGGACGCGACGAAGGACCCGAACTACGGTCCCGACCCGCTGAACCCCAAGAACCACTGGGCCAACTCGGTCGAGAACCAGGAGCACGTCCGTACGTACGTGCGGGTCCAGGTGCGCGGGAACAAGCTCGTCGTCGAGAACATCCGCAGCGGCACCTGCGCCGCGCCCAACGCCGCGGTGGAGCTCGGCAACGTGAAGTGGTGCGGCCCGGACAACGGCGCCACCGCCGCTCCCGCGGTCGGCTCCACCGTCGACAAGGTCGTGATCCACACGAACGAGGGCAAGGCCGGCGCGGACAAGCCGGCGGCGGCCGAGTCCGACTGGCTCCAGTAGACGACAGAGGGTGACGCGGGGCCCTCACGATGAGCTGATCGGCCCCGCTCGACCCGGTGGGGTGGGCACCTGGGTGGGCACCGTCCAGGCGCCCACCCCACGGCACGTCGTCCATCCCACCGTTCCCAGAACCACCCGAGGACCATCAGATGCGCCAGCCCAGACCGCGTACGACCAGACCAGCAGGCTCTCTCGTCCGGGCCGTCGTCGTGGCGCTGCTCGCCGCGTCCGGCCTCCTCGTAGCGGGGACGGGCCCCGCCGCGGCGGCGGACGGCGAGGCCTCCTGGACGGTCGCGACGGCCTCCGGCGACTTCGGGTCCGACCGGCGGAACTACAGCTACACACTCGACCCCGGCGGGCGGATCGAGGACGGTCTCGTGGTCGCCAACCACGGCACGGCGCCGCTCCACCTGAGCGTGTACGCCGCGGACGCGTTCACCACCCGGCAGGGCCGGCTCGACCTGCGCGGCGAGGACGCGACGCCGACCGGGGTGGGCGCGTGGGTCCACCCGGACCGGCGCGACGTGACGGTCCGGCCCGGCGAGACGGCCGAGGTGCCGTTCACGGTCACGCTTCCGGACGACGCCGCACCCGGCGAGTACATGGGCGGCATCGTCACCTCGCCGATCAAGCTCGGCACGGCGGACGCACGACGTCTCGGCATCCGGATCCGCCTGCGCGTGGGCGGAGAGCTCACGCCGAGCCTGTCGGTGGAGGACCTGCGGGTGCGCTATTCGGGCACGCCCAACCCGCTCGGGACGGGCGACGCCACCGTCACCTACACGATCCGCAACGACGGCAACAGCGTTCTCACCGCTCGGCAGGCGGTGTCCCTGTCCGGCCCCTTCGGGCGTTGGGACGCCCGCGCGGGGCACGTCGACGACTCGCCCCAGTTGCTGCCGGGCGACACCTGGAAGGTCTCCGTACCGGTGCACGGAGTGACTCCCGCGCTGAGACTGACGGGGACGGTCACCCTCGTCCCGCTGCTCACCGACGCGGCGGGCTCGGTGGCCCCGCTCTCGGTCGTCGAGAGCACCGCGCACGCGTGGACCCTCCCCTGGGCGCTGCTGCTCCTCCTCGTCGTCCTCTGCGGGCTCGCCGTCGCGGCTCTGGTCTTCCGGCGCCGCCGGAAGACCACGCTCCACGAGGGACCCGGCACACCGCTCACGCAGGGATGAACCGGCGGGGCGCTGGTGATGTCACGCGTTCCTGGAACCGCAGGCGTCCGGCGCGCGGCGAAGACACAGGACGGGAAGCCCGCTCATCGCGTCCAGCACCACACGATCGCCCAGCGGCCTGTCGAGCCCCACGACACCCTGGCCGCCCATGCCGGTGCCCAAGCACAGGCCGTCGCCCTGGGAGGGGACGTCGAGCCCCAGGACCACCACGTCCGGCTGCTCGCTGACCCGCAGGACGACATCGAGCCGCTCACCGTTGCAGGTCCCGTACTCGTAGGTCACCAGCAGCCGGCGTTCGCCGCGCGCCTCGACGTCCATGATCTGCTCGGCGCCCGGGTCGTGCCTGCCGACGGCGCGTTTCACGGTGTCGAGCGCCTCCTGATCGACCGCGACGCGGTCGATCAGGCCCGGCAGGTTGGAGAAGTGCAGCCGCCACGCGGGCACGGTCGCCACGCCGCGTACGGTCTCCAGCCGTATCGTCGTGAACTCCGCACCGGTCAGCTTGTACGCCTCCCCGTCGGGGTACGTGTGCCGGTCAGGCCAGATCCACTCTTCGGGCCAGGGAGACACCGCCTGCAACGCCTCCGCCGGCCCGATCACGGGGACCCGCATCGCGGACCCGTCGTCCCAGCGGACCTGCCCCGCGCCCGGCGAGGCGGGGAGCGGGCCGGCCACGACCCAGCCGTATTCCTCGTCATGCTCGATCTGCTCGCGCACCTCCGGCGGCATCACGGTCAGGTCGCCGACAGGGACGAAGCCGTCGCGCCAGATCTCCGCGGCACCGCTGGTCCGCCAGGTCTCCACCGCCTGTGCGGCGTGCTCTTCGAATGTGCGCGGTCCGGCCAGAAGGCAACCGCCGCCGAGGAGCGGCACCACGACCAGCAATGTCATGACCAATCGCAGCATGGTGCGATCTTGTCAGGATCCCGCCTGCGGCACGCCGGCTTTTCGAAGTGGTTCCGCGGCGGTCTCGCGAAGAGACGTGGCCGGCTTCCTCGGTGACAGACCGGTGTGTTCGCCGGCGAAGGCCAGGATGTCCGCGGTCAGGGCGCGTTCCTTGCTCGCGGGCGAGGCGGCGTGGGCGGTGTCGGGTTCCCTGCGCATGAGGATCGGCCGGTCACCGCCGGTGGCGTGCTGGAGGGCCGCGCACATTTTCGTGACATGGGCCTCTCCGGTCTGCAGATCGGTCACCGCGCCCGTGAAAAGGAAGGCGGGGTAGGGGACTCCCGGCGTGACGTTGTGATAGGGGGAGTACGAGAGCAGCCATTGGAGTTGCTCGGGCCGGGAGGCGCTGCCGAATTCGTCGGTCCACGTGCATCCCAGGCCGAACTGTTCATAGCGCACCATGTCACAGAGCGGGCCTTCGGCGACGACCGCGGCGTACAGCTCCGGTCGCTGTACGGCGGCGGCGGTGACCAGCAGCCCGCCGGCGGATTGGCCGTATATCGCCAGTTGGTCGCGGGTGGTTCTGCCGGTCTCGATGAGCCAGGCCGCGGCGTCGTTGAAGTCGCTGACCGCGCGGTGCTTGTGTGGCCCGCGGCCGGAGTCGTGCCAGTGTCGGCCCTCTTCGCCGCCTCCGCGCACGCAGGCGACCGCGTAGGTGCCGCCGGCGCCGACCCATGCGGCCGCCAGGGGGAAGAACCACGGGCGCATCGGCATGCCGAAGCTGCCGTACCCGTACAGAAGGGTGGGGCGCGGGCCCTGGTCTTCCTCATCCGGAGTGAACAGGAACAGCGTGATCTCGGTGCCGTCACCGGCGCGACAGCGTACGGCGCGGCTGCGGATCTCCGGAGTACGCCCCGCTGTCGCGGCGCCGGCTTCCCGTTCCGTCGTACCGCGCACGGCGTCGTAGCGATAGACGGTGGGCGGTGTGGTGGCGTCGCAGTAGCTGAACCAGGCCTGATGTCCGTGCGGAATGCTCGTGCGCAGGGACGACACGACGCCCGCGCCGGGAAGGGGCAGATCGGTGAGCAGCCGGCCGTCGGCCAGGTCGTGCAGCGTCAGGGTGGAGATGCCGTGGCGGGCGCGCGCCACCAGCAGGAGGGGCCGCGCGAGCGCCGGGCCGTCCAGGACCAGGCACTCGTCCACGGGGGCCTGGGGATCTTCGGCTATCAGCGTGCGCCAGGCGGCCGGGTCGGCATCGCGCCCGTCCGCCACGCAGACGCGGCCGCACGGGGCCTGATGGTCGGTGACGAGCAGCAGGGTGCCGTCCGCGAGGAAGCGGGGGAGGACGCGGGCGCCGACGGCACCTCCGTCCACGAACTTGACGAAGTGCGGGGCTTCGGGGTCGGCGAGTTCGGCCACGTACACGTCGTTCTGCGAGGAGGGTCCGGCCATCGCGGTGATCGCCAGATGACGGCCGTCCGCGCTGACCGTGAGCCCGTAATAGTGGTCCGGAGCGTCCTCGCCGCCGAACACCACCGCGTCGGCCTTCCAGGGCGATCCGATCCGGTGCAACCGCACCCGCCGGTGAAGACGCATGTCGCCGGGGGCCACTTCCTCGTCGGGAACACGGCTGACGTAGTAGAACGCGTCCCCTCCCGGCAGCCAGGCGAGCGAGGTGTTGCGGGCGCGCGGCAACGGCCCGTCCACCACCTCGCCGGTACGCACGTCCAGCACCATGATGTCGCTGCCGGGCTGCTCGGCGACCTCCGTCTGCACGGCCACACGTTCGCCCTCGCGTGACGGCCACCAGGCGTACAGCCCGGTGTGGCCGGACGGATCGATCTCCACCGGATCGACCAGCACCCGCCTGTCACCCTCGGCGTCGACGACGAGCAGACGCCGCTGCTCGTCCCCGCGAAGCTGCTCGGCGAGGAACATGAGCGAGCCACGCACCATCGGAGGCTCCGACAAGCCGAAGGAGGACGCCTCATCCACTGATGACGCCCAGGATTCCTTGTCATGCCATTCGTCGCGATGGGCGCGGAAGAGGCGATCCTGGGCCGCGGCCCAGTCCCGCACGCGCGGGTCGTCGCCGTCTTCCAGCCACCGGTAGGGATCGGGCACCGGGAATCCGAACAGATCCTCCACCACATCGCTGCGCCAGGCGGCAGGGTAGGACAATCGCGCCATGAAATCCCCCCGCCTCTGAGTAGGTCTCGTAACAGGTCGAGGCACTGCGGCCTTGACGCGCCGCAGTACCTCGATTCACTCAGCTACGACTCGCCGCGGAGAATGTCCGCCTGCCAGCCGCGTACGCCGCCGATGCGGGCAGCGGGAGTGGAATCGCGATACGGCAGGTATCCAGTCATGTCAGCCTCCTGGATCCGTCGACTCACCCGGTATGGGCGATTACGACGGCAACCGTCCCCGCGCCCGGGATCGATAAACACCTCCGCCACTGCGGTGGTGAGCGCCGATCCTCCCAATTGACGGCAGCACGGACAAAACTTCGGGCAAGACAAACAGGCATACCGGAATGCCACACCAAGATTGATTTCTGCGCGCAAGTGATTCGACGTTTCCCGAGGGTAGATCCAGGGGCTGACATTTCGCGGCCGAAAGCAATACGGCCCGGCGGGGGCGCGCCCCGGCTGGTGACGAGGCGGGATGCCCGCGCGAGGACCACCTCGACCTCGGCGTACGCCTGTACGGCGCGAGGAGCGCTCGGACGAGGTGGTCCCGGGGAGAGCGAGGACTTCGCCCTTCTGCCATCGAGTCGTCCCGCAGTGACCATATGAAGGGGTGCGGGCGAAGATCAGCAGTAGTCGAAGTAGACCTGCTTGACGATGCTCTCGCGGACGCGGTTCCGGGCGTTCTCGGCAAGGCTGGAGGAGTTGGATATCGCGGTGACCGTGAAGTTGATCTTGGCGAAGGTGTTGGGGTTGTAGCTGGTCTGAGCCGGGGCGAAGGAGACCTCGACGGTGGTGGTGCCATCGGTGCCGAGGACGGCGTTCGGCGGGTTGTAGGCGACGGCATAGCCGTAGCGGCGCAACGCGCCCTGGGCGAACGAGCGAGCGTCCTTGTAGCACATGGTCTTGGTGAAATAGCCCGAGTGCCAGGCCAGCGGGGCGGCGGACGTCGTGGTGGCGGTGGTCGCGGCGGAGGCGGTGCTCGCCGTGGCGGCGGAGGCCGGGATGATCGCCGAGGAGGCCACGGCGATCGCGGCGAAGGTCAGGCCCAGTCGGGTCCTGCGCGTGATGTTCGTCATCTTTCCTCGTCCCTTCCAATCGATGTGCGCCGCCGGGAGCCGGTGGCGATTCTTCCCCGCCTGCGCGGAAATGGTTCCGCACGGAGAAATAACGGCTGTTTCCGCGAGACCGTCGTACGTCCACATCCGCCCGACTTCTCGGTGCCGGTTCCGATCGGCCTTCGCACGACCAGTTGTAGGCCCGGCTTCTTGCAATGCGCTTTCATCCTGGATACGGCCTGCTGTAAGGCGGAATCTGTTTCCATCCGGGTCCGCGGCGAGCCGAGGGCGCGGCGAGCCGAGGGCGGAAGTCGACGCCGGGGGTACGGACGAGGGCGGCGCGGAGCCGAGTCACCAGGGAAAGAGCCATGGCGCCCGCGGCCGCGGGCGCCATGGTTTCCGGAGTCACCGCAGAGAGCGACACCTCTCCGGTCGGTACGTCACGGAGTGACGGTCACCCGGACCGCCGGGGCCGAGCCGACCTGGACGTCCAGGATGACCGACTCGCCGGCGAGGAGGGCGGCGCGGGCCTCGTCGCGGAGGTTGAGCTTCAGGTCCCGCGTCTTGCCGGGCTGGAGCGTGACCTTCTTGGTGTCGAGAGGGTGGCCGTCATGGGTGACGGTGACCTGCTCCTGGCACTTGTCCGCACCGGCGCAGACCAGGGTGATCGTCGCCTGGGCGGGGGCGTTCCCCTTCCCCTTGACCGTGGCGGTGACGGTGTCGTGCAGCACCCTCATCGCCGGGGTTTCGGGTTTCGGCGGGAGGAGCGAGGCGACGTAGCGCTCGCTGTCACCGGAGGTGTTGAGCGCGAGGGTCGTCCCGTCCGGCTGGTTCACGAGCACGGTCAGCGTCGCCTCGCCCTGCTCGTCGAGGGGTGCCTCCCCGAGGTAGGCGATGTCGTCCTCGGCCGGAGCCGACGTCGAGGCGCCGGCCTTCAGCAGGAGGAACGACAGCCGCTTGGCCGCCGCGGCGGTCCCGGCGGACGCCTTCACGGTGACGGTGCCGTCCTCGTTCACGACCGCTTCGTGACGGATGCCGCCGGTCTCGGTGGCCTCGGCCGCCGGCGAAACCGCGGTGGTGGACGCTATGGTCCGCACCGCCCCGGCCTCGGCGACGGTCTCCCCCATGGCCGCGTGTTCGGCCGAGGTCGCCTCAGCCTCGGTCCCGGCTGTCGCGGGCACCTCAGCCTCGGTCCCGGCTGTCGCGGGCGCCGCACCGACGGGTGCCGCCGTCGCCTGGGCGGCGGGTGCCGCCGTGCCGCGCAGCACCGGCCGGCCGAGGCCGGCGTCCCACTGCCACACCGACGCGAAGTCGAAACCGAGCTTGCCGGCCCAGAACGCCTGGCCGGCGACCTCGTCCCGGGTCGCGGTGGCGCCGTTGAGCGTGGCCGGGCCGATCGCGGTCTCGGTCTGCGATTTCGCCTCGACGGTCTCGGCCGCCCAGTTGTTGCCGAGCGCGGCGACGTTGTTCGCCAGCACCCGGCCCAGGAAACGGTGCGCCCAGGACGGTGCGGTGACCGTCGGGTTGAGCGCGATCGAGTCGCGGATGGTGGTGCCGGTGTAGCCGTAGCCGGCCACGCCGCCGTCGTTGCGGGAGTCCGCGGTGACGGCGCCCGTGGAGAAGACCCGCTCCGTGGTGGAGCCGGCCAGGGCCACGCCGATCACGCCGCCCGCCTCGGTGGTGCGCACGCGCACGTTCGCCGTCGAGTAGGCGTCGCGCACGATGCCCTGCGAGTCGCCGACGAGACCGCCCGCGCGCGAGCCCGCGGTCACGGACCCGGAGACCCACACGCGCTCGATGGTGCCGGTGCTGCTGTTGGCCAGGATGCCGGCGCGCGCGGTGGTGGTGTTCACCGTGGCGTCGAGCACCGCGAGGTCGTGGACGCGCCCCGAGACCTGGGCGAACAGCCCACCGGTGGTGGAGGTCAGGCCCTTGACGGTGTGGCCGGCGCCGTCCAGTTCGCCGGTGAACGGCCCGGGCAGGCTGGTGAACGGCCTGCCGGTCAGGTCGAGGTCGGCGGCGAGCATGTAGTCGTACGACGGGTGCTGACCCATCAGGGTCAGGCCCTCGATGCTGTCGATCTTGTAGAAGCCGCGCTCGTCGGCCGGCAGCCCGGGTGCCGGGACCGGTTCGAGCGTCTCCGGCGCCATCCGCAGGGTCGGGCGCCTGGCGACGTCGTTCCACTGCCAGACATTCGCGAAGTCCCAGCCGCGCTCCTCGTAGAAGGCCTGCTTCTGGATCTCCGAGGGCGCGACCACGTTGCCCTTCTGGTTGTCGGCCGCCGGCGGGTAGGTCAGCGACTGCCCGCTGATCGGCACGGACCGGCTGACGTGGTTGTCCTCAAGTGTGGCGGTCTGCCCGGTGTAGACGCGGCCGACGATGGCGTGCGCGTAGCTCGACGCGGAGATGTTCGCGTTCAACGCGACCGTGTGGCGCACCTGGGTGTCGGTGTAGCCGTAGGCGGCCACACCGCCCGCGGACGCGCTGTTCGCGACGACCGCACCGGTGACCAGGACGTTCTCGGTGACCGACCCGCCGACGGAGACGCCGACGGCACCGCCGGCGTACTGGGTCGTGGCGCGCACGTCCACCGTGGAAACACTGTCACGAACAGTGCCGAAGTGGTGGCCGGTGATGCCGCCGACGTAGCTGTTCGCGGTCAGCGACCCGTCGACGCGGACCCGCTGGATCGTGCCGTGGTTGGCGTCGGCGACCAGGCCGGCCGTGGAACGGTCGGTGGTGACGTCACCCTGGACCACCAGGTCCTCGATCGTGCCGTGGTTGTCGGCGAACAGGCCCGGCCCCTGGTCGGCCAGGGCGGCCAGCCCGGAGACGGTGTGCCCGTCGCCGTCGAAGACGCCCGTGAAGGTGGTCGTACGGCCGATCTGGGCACGGGCGAGCCCGGTCAGGTTCAGGTCGGCGGTCAGCCGGTAGTGACCGGCCGGGTCGTTGTCGACCTTGGCCAGGTCGTCGGGCGAGTCGATGAGATACGGGGACTGCTCGCTGCCCTCACCGGCCAGGCCCTCGCGCAGGGTCACCGCCGGCTGCAACGGCTTGCCGGACGCCAGGGAGTCCCAGGTGAACAGCTTCACCGTCGAGCTCGGCGCCACCGGCAGCGGCGTGTCGAAGCGGACGTACTGCTCGCGCCCCCGGTGGTCGAGCGTGACGTCGAGGGTGCGCACGTCGATCATCCGCTGCTACGCGTTGTCGTACGTCGCGGCCATGACGGTGACCCTGTCCAGGCTGCCCCGGGAGGACAGGAGTCCCACGCCCTTCAGCTCACGGCTCTTGATCTCCGCGGAGGAGACCTTCCAGGAACCGTGCGGTTTGGCGACGGTCACCTCGTCGACCAGGCGCCCGTCGATCGTGTACGTCGACAGCCGCAGGCCGGCGTCGGTCACCTTCAGGACGCCGCCCATCTGGACGTCCTCGTCGAAGACCTTGTCGTCCCACCAGAACTTCTGGTTGTCGTAGAACTTCGGGCCGGACGACCCCATGGTCACGAACGTGGTGCCCGCGACCTCCTCCTCGGGCGTCTTGGCCAGGCGTCCGTCGTAGATCGTGGATCGCTTGTAGACGTGGTCGTGCCCGCCGACGTACAGGTCGACGCCGAGCTGGTCGAGCACGCGCGTGACCTTGTCCCGGTCGATGTCCATGCCGCCGTCGCCGGCGTGCCGGCCGCCGTAGTAGGAGAAGTGGCCGACGACGACGTTCCACGTCGCGTCCGAGGCGCGCACGTCGTCGACCAGCCAGTCGAGCTGCTCGTCCAGACGCGCGTTGGAGTTCAGGACCGAGAAGTGGATGTCGCCGCGGTCGAAGGAGTAGTTGCTCTCGCCGATCACACCGTTGCGCGGCAGCGCGAACATGTTGGTGAAGATGGCGCTCGGCTGCCTGCCGACCGCGTCGTAGTCGAGGTCCTCGTAGGTCTCGTGGTTGCCGACCAGGCCCGCGTACTGCAGGTCGAGCTTCGACAGGAAGGAGTCGTGGATCTCGGCCCACTTCTCCCCCCGGCCGCCGCGGTCGACGAGGTCGCCGACCTGGATCACGGTGCCGCCGCCCGGCGTCCGGCTCTTCAGCTGGTCGAGCACCCGTCCCGGCAGGGTGAGCTCGCCGGCGTCGCCGTCGGGCACCTGCACGTCGCCCAGGATGTAGACCGGCTCCCCCTTCGCGCCGCCGGCGAGGAACCTGCCGCGCACGTCGGTCCAGGCCGACGCGTCGGTGGCGGCGGGGGCGCGGCCGTCGCGGGCCACGCCGAACCGGAACCGGTAGGTCGTGCCGACCTTCAGCCCGGTCGGCCGGAACTCGTGGGAGCGCAGCGTCTGACCGGTGATGGAGTGCTGGCGGACGGGCTCGTCGTTGCCGACGGTGTCGACCTCGTACGGGCGGTCGTTCGCCGAGGTCAGCACCTCGGCCTTGGACCAGTCGTCCGAGCCCTCGGGCAGGACCTGTGCGTAGACCTGCTTGACGTCGCGGTCGGTGGTGACCGCGATGCCGGCGGAGCCGGGCTCCTCGCCCACGGACGCGTTGCTGCCGAAACGGAAGACTCCCGCCGGGTCCGGCGCCTCCTGGGAGACCTGGATCCGGAGCAGCTCGGCGTTGGTGTTGCCGAGGTTGTCGGTCGCCTTCACGACCACGAACGCGTCGTCGTACGAACGGATCCGGAAGGCGCCGGCGGAGACCGGGACCTCACCCGCCGAGTCGTACACCTCGTAGGTGACCGTGGGCCGGGTGCCGGAGTCGTCGACGGCCGTGGCCTGCGGCAGCGTGATCGTGTCGCCGTACCGCGCCGTGGCGGGGAAGCCGCCCGGGACGGTGATCCGCGGGGCGTAGTTCGCGCCGCGCGTGGTCTTGCCGATCCAGATCGGGGCGGAGACCAGGAAGTTGCCGTCGGCCTGGTCGGCCCGGACGTAGTAGAAGTCGCCGTCCCGGACGTCGAGCCTGGTCTTCAGCGTCAGGTCGTTGCCGCTGATCTCGCCGAAGTCGTGGGCGACGGCGCCGCCGTTGGTGACGAGGCGCGCGGAGGTGAAGGAGTCCTTGGCGTCGGGGTCGGCGAGGCGGAGCTCGACGTCCAGGCTGGTGGTGTCGCCCGGCAGGATCGAGCCCATGAGCGAGCCGTTGCCGCCGAACCCGAGGACCGCGTTGGTGTCGGCCGTCGAGTAGAGGCTGCGGTCGCGCATCGCCGCGTAGAGGGCGTCCAGGGAGTGCCCTTTGGCCCACACGCCGGTGATCGACGGGTTCCCGGACACCCAGGTCGCGGAGTGCTCGTCGCCGTTCCACGTCGGGGCCAGGTGCCAGCCGGCGTCCAGCGCCTTCTGGAACTCGCCCACCGCATCGGCCGACTTGACCTCGATGAGGTCCATCCTGTCGTCGACCACAGGGTCCAGGCCCTTGAAGCCGAAGAAGTCGCCCTTGTCCTTCGTGGACGGATGGTTGAACTGGCCGATCGCGTCCGGGTCCTGCTTCAGGCGGGCCAGGAACGTGAAGTAGTCGTACTTCATGTCGCCGGTGCCGAACGCGTTGCCGTACCCGTCGACGCTGCCCTTCTCGGTCGCCCGCGCCGTCACGTGCCAGTCGGTGTCGAACACGTTGATGTGGCCGGTGCCGTCATACCAGGTGTTCTCGATCGCCGGGACCGCGACCAGGTCTTTCTGGTCGGCGTTGAATCGGGCGGCGCTCTCGTGCAGGTAGCGCCACTCGGCGGAGTCGGCGTCCCGCCAGTCGTCGACGAAGTCGTCGCCGTTGCGGATGTCCCACATGACGTCGTGCTCGGACACCGCGAAGAAGTCGGCGTCGGTCTCGTCATGGACGTGCTTGTAGGCGTCCGGCGGCAGTTCGGCGCCGTCGCTCACGGAGGTGTGCGCGTGGAACTCGCCGGTGTACAGGGACCTGCCCAGGTAGGTCGGCCGGTCCTCACCGGCTGCCGCGGCCGGGGAAGCCGGCGCACCGGCCAGTGCGCCGGCTGCGAGTGCGATCGCCGTGACCGCACCGGGCCAGGTGAGTGTTCGTGGTGCGCTGCTGCGCGTCATGTTTCTACCGTTTCAGGTGGTTCTAGCGTGCCGATCACAGAAATCACGGACGGTGAAACGGATCGGGTCCCTCGCGTGTAGCGAAGGTGAACCAGCAAAGAAACCTGACAATTCTCATATATCGGGACAAAGAGCTGAGCGCGGTTGCGAAACGCTCACCGAGGAGGAGATCACCCTGGGCCACCCGCGCCGGCCGGCGGCTATTCGTGAGGCAGGAGGTATCGCCAGGAGAGCACGAAGATCGCCCCCGAGCCGGTCCTGAAGAGCGACCGGCCGTGCTCCTGCCCGGCGGGGACCGCCTTGGTGATCGCACTCACCGCCGCCCCCTCGACGTCCTTCCGCCAGACCGGGTCCACCACGCCCGAAGGCTCAGGAACGCCCTCGGGCCACGGCGACGGCTTGCCCTCCGCCGACGCGGCCCCTTCGGCGACCAACCGGACGCGGGTGGCGACATAGTCGGCGCCCTCCGCGGTGGCCCGGGTCGCCAGGCCGTCCATCAGCTTCTTGGCGTCCACCAGTTGCTTCGGGTAGAAGTCCGCGAGCTGTTCCAGGGCCGGGACCCGGACCTCCAGCATCTTCCCGTCCTTCCCCCGTACGCCGAGGACGGTGTCCGGCACGTCGGTCACCGACGGCGCACCCGGCTTCGGCTCCGCGGTCGGCGGTTGCCCGGTCAGGTACTCCTCCATGCGCGCGACCGTCTCGCGCACCTCGGCATCGGTGAGCGTCATCTGCCTGCTCGCGTCGACGATCACCAGGCCGTCGCCGTACAGCACCACCCTCGGCGGACGCAGCACGTTCGTGGTCGGGGTCACGAACCCGCCTTCCGCGCCCCACAAGGCGACCGGCTTCGCCGGTCCGTCGGCGGCCGCGGCCGCCGACGTGTCCGGTTCCACTCCTCCACAGGCCGTGGTCAGCGCCGTCACCGCCACGAGCAGGATCATCCGTAGTCTCATGCCTCAGAGCACGTATGCGCCCTCACCGTGGTTCATCCTCGTGCCCGCGAACAGCGCCCAGTGTTGGGTGCCGTCGGCCAAGGTGACGACCAGCCGCCTGCACTGGCCGGCCCACGCTTTGTCGGCCTTCCAGACGTACGTGTACTGATCCTGCGCCGCGTCGTACGACAGCGGCGATCCACCTGCGGTGACCGTCTGTTCGACCGAGTCCGTCCGACCCGGGGAGCAGGAGGTCTGTCCCGACGCCGGAGAGCCCGCCGCGAAGACGAGCCGCCGTCGCCGTCGCTCACCGTGACCGTGGCGGTGAACGTGCCCGGACCGTAGGTGTGGGGCAGGAAGCACGGCGACAAAGCTCCGTCGAGCACCCCGGGCGCCGTCCCGTCCCCCCACATGACGGTGCAGGTGTGCCGGTCGAAGCGTGATCGCTCGCGCTCATTGAATCCCGCGCCAAGTCTTGGCCCTGGTGCGCTCCAAGGACGCGTCAAGTCCGCGGTCCTAACGTCCTGGACGACAGACATTCCGAGGAGGAACACACACATGAGCTTGTCCAAGAAGGCCGCTCTGGGCGCGGTGGCGATGGCCGCCGTCGGCCTGGTCATCACCGCGCCGTCCGCATCCGCCGACAGCGCGAGCCTCCAGCGCTTTGTCGACGTCGCCCCCGGGGCGACCGTGGACATCACCGATAATTGCCCGTCCGATCTTCCCTATATGCAGAGGACCGGATTCCGCGTGCAGTACGGCTCCGGCGCGGACGGGATGAAGTATGTCCGCCGGAACGACGAGCACGACGGCTGGGGGGTGAGAGCGACCAACAGCGGCACCGAGCCGGCAACGGTGGAGATCAGGTATATCTGCTCGTCGCTGCCGACGACCATCAACAGGGAGAACGCCGTCATGGTCAGGTCGAGCGACACGAAGCCGCTCAGGACCTCAATCGGCTGCCCGTCGAGCTACCCCCTTTTCGAATCTCTCGAGTACACGCAGAGAGGCTTTACCCAAAGCTTCACCGCGTACGACGTCGAAGCGGGTGAAGGCGTCCAGCGACTGGTGCCGGAGCCCAATGGGCAGGTCTACATCACCTTTTCCAGTAGCTACCCTCTCCTCACTCGCCCGCCGGTGAACGAGTACATCGAATTCAGTTACACCTGCTCGAGATAGCGGGTTTCCCGCATACCTCGCATAACATCCTTCTCTTGGGCAAATACGGACAGTATCTATGCATATACGGTGAGTTGTGATGACATGGTGGCCGACCGCCTAGCCCTGCGCCAGACGCGCTAGGTGGACCCTGACCGAGACAGCAAGCCGACCGGCGAAGTGCCGAGTCGTGGTGAACCTGAGCAGGAAGGGCGACATGAGCGCGGACGACCCGACAGCGGAGCAGGCATGGCCGGAGCACGCGGCGGCGGTGGTGGGCGTGGGATGCCGCCTGCCCGGTGGGATCGTGAACCTGGACGGGCTGTGGCAGGCGTTGCGGCAAGGCGCCGATCTGGTCGGCCAGGTCCCGCCGAGCAGGTTCGAGGCCGATCGGTTCGTCGACGAGACCCTGCCGAGGCCGAACAGGAGTTACACCCGGGCCGGAGGCTTCCTCGACGAGGACATCACCGCCTTCGACGCCGCCTACTTCGGCATCTCCCCCAAAGAGGCCGCCTCGATGGACCCGCAGCAGCGGTTGCTCCTGGAGATGGCGGTCGAGGCCCTGGACGACGCGGGCATCGATCCGGCGGTGCTGGCAGGCACGGACACCGGAGTCTTCATCGGCATCTCGGATCCCGCCTACGGCACCATGCAGGCGTTGGAGCCGGGTGCCATGGGCCCCTACTCGATGTCGGGGGGAACCCTGTCCATCGCGGCCAACCGGCTGTCGCACTTCTTCGACCTACGCGGGCCGAGCATGAGCATCGACACCGCGTGCTCCTCGTCGTTGACGGCCGTGGAGCGGGCCTGGCGGTCCCTCGCGGAGGGATCCAGCCGGGTGGCGCTGGCCGGCGGGGTCAACCTGTTGCTCAGCCCGGGCCCCTTCATCGGTTTCAGCCAGGCGTCGATGTTGTCGCCGACCGGCCGGTGCCGGGCGTTCTCCGCCGACGCCGACGGGTTCGTACGCGCGGAGGGCGGCGGTGTGGTGGTGCTCAAGCGCCTGGCCGACGCGATCGCCGACGGGGACCGCATCCACGGCGTCATCGTCGGCGCCGCCGCCAACAACGACGGCCACACCATGGGGCTGGCGTTGCCGAACGCCGAAGCACAGGAAGCCCTGTTACGGCAGGTGTACACCACGGCGGGCATCAGCCCCGACGAGATCGTGTACGTGGAGGCGCACGGCACCGGCACCCAGGCCGGTGATCCGGCCGAATGCCAGGCGCTGGGGCGGGCGCTGGGCAGCCGGCGCACGCGCGGAGTCCTGCCCATCGGCTCGGTGAAGTCCAACCTGGGGCACCTGGAGCCCGCCTCCGGCATGCCGGGGCTGTTCAAGGCCCTGCTGGTGCTCCGGCACCGGATGATCCCCCCCTCGTTGCACGCCGCCACGCTCAACCCCCGTATCGACTTCGACGCCCTGGGGCTGAGCGTCACCGTCGAGCCGCGACCGCTGGACGAAGCAGGCGAGCGGCCCGTGGCCGGAGTCAACTCCTTCGGGTTCGGGGGCGCCAACGCCCATGTGGCGCTGGCCGCACCGCCCTTCCCCCGGGAGGCCGTGGACGAACCGGCGGCACCCCCCGCAGGAGCGCTGCCCGTCGTCGTGTCCGCGCGCAGCCGGTCCGCGCTGCGGGAAGCCGTGGAACGGACCGCCGCGCACCTGGCGTCACTCGACGAACGGGATTTCTACCACGTGGCCTACACCGCGACCCGGCGGCGCGGCGGCCACCGGCATCGCGCCGTTGTGCTGGCCGATACCGCCGCCGCGGCGGCGCGGGCGCTGGCGAGCCTGGCGGACGCCCCGGAGTCGACGGGCGGGGAGCCGACCGGCCCCGCCGGTGAGTCCGGTGGGGGCGGGCGGCTCGGAGCCGGGGACGCGGCGGTGGCGGAGTCGGAGACGGTGGAGCACGGGCGGGTGGCGTTCGTGTTCTCCGGCAACGGTTCGCAGTGGGCCGGGATGGGCGCCGATCTGCTGTCCGACGAGACCTTCCGCTCGGCCGTGGAAGCGGTCGACGCCGAACTTTCCGATCGGCTCGGCTGGTCGGTGCTCAAGGAACTGTCCCTGCCGGCCGACCAGTCACGGCTGTCGGCGACCGAAGTGGCGCAGCCGTTGCTGTTCGCCGTCCAGGTCGGTCTGGTGGAGATGCTCAAGGCGGCGGGCGTACGGCCGGGAGCGGTGCTCGGCCACAGCGTGGGCGAGGTCGCCGCCGCCTACACCGCCGGTGCCCTGTCACTGGCCCAGGCGGCACAGGTGATCTCCGAGCGTGGCATGGCGCAGTCGGTCACCCGGGGGCGGGGCCGGATGGCCGCGCTCGGGCTGCCCGAGACCGCGGCCAGGCAGGTCCTGGCCGGCTACCCGCGACTGGAGGTCGCGGCGGTCAACTCCGACCGCGACGTCACGATCGCCGGACCGGACGAATCGCTGAAGTCACTGGGTGAGGACCTCTCCTCGCGCGAGATCTTCTTCCGCGAACTGGACCTGGACTACGCCTTCCACAGCGGCGCCATGGATCCGGTGCGGCAGCCCCTGGCCGAGGGACTCGCCGGGCTGCGGCCCTGCCCGGCGCGCATCCCCCTGGTGTCCACGGTGACGGGCGACCCGGTCCGGGGGCCGGAGCTGGACGCGGCGTACTGGTGGCGGAACGTCCGAGAGCCGGTGCGGTTCGCCGCGGCGGTCGAGCGGGTGCTCGGCGACGGCTTCGACGTGCTGCTGGAGATCGGCCCGCATCCGGTGCTGCGCTCCTACCTGCGCCGCATCAGCGGCACCGCGCGGGTACGCGCGGCCGTCGTGACCACCTTGCGCCGGGACGAGCCAGGCCCGGCGCGTGTCCGCCGCGCGGTCGCCGAACTCGTCGCGGCCGGTGCGCGGCTCGACTGGGATCGATACTTCCCCCGCCCCGGCGCGGTGCGATCGCTGCCGGCCTACCCGTGGCAGCGCGAACGGCACTGGATCGGAGGCCCGCACACCTGGGTGCGGACCGACATCGACACGACGATCCAGCATCCGCTGCTGGGACAGCGGATGCCGGTGCTGGACCCCACCTGGCAGGGGGAGATCGACCGGGTGCGGGTGCCCTGGGTGGCCGACCACCGGGCCGGCGGTGCCGCCGTCATGCCGGCCACCGGCTACGTGGAGATGGCCATCGCCGCCGCCCGGCTGGTCATGCCGGACGCCGCCGAGGCGGTGGAGGTGGACAGGGTCGACATCAGCCGGGCCATGGTGGTGCCGTCGCAGGCCGCCGCCGATCCGGTATACGCGCAGACGTCGCTCTGCGTCGACACCGGGGTGGTCACCGTGGCCAGCGCGGGCCGCCAGGCGGAGCAGCCCCGCGAGCACTTCCGGGCCCGGGTACGGCCGCTGCTGCGCCGGATCCCGCCGCCGCTGGACGTGGCCGCGCTGCGCGCTCGCATCGGCACGCGCGTGGACGTGCCCGGCTACTACGCGCGGGCCGCCGAAGGACACATGGTGTGGGGGCCGCAGTTCCAGGTCCTGACCGAGCTGTGGATGGGCGAGCGGGAGGTGCTGGGCGCCTACTCGTGCCCGGAGCAGGGGCAGGGGCGCTACCAGATGCATCCGGTGGTGCTGGACAGCGCGCTGCAGGCCGGCGTGTTGTGGCTGGTGGAGTCGCTCCGATCGGGCCGCGGCTACATGCCCGCCGCGATCGGCTCGGTCCGCCTGTGGGGAACGCCCGCGGCCCAGGGGCTCGTGCACGTAAGGGAACGTTCCAGCAGTGCCGAGGAGGTCTGCTGGGACATCGTGGTCGCCGATCACGACGGCCGGATCGCCGCCGAAGTGGAGGGCTGCCGGCTGCGCCGGATGCCCGGCGTCCACATCACCCCGGTCACCCGTTACGAGACGGCGCTACGGGCCGCGCCCCGGGCCGGCACGCCCGCCGAGCCGTGGCCGGCCCCCCGCCCCGGGCAGATCCTGTCCGACGCGGCCGAGCGGATCGACCGGCTGCGCTCGGCGTGGCACGAGCTGGACTATCCGCGGTACGCCGCACTGCTCGAAGAGGTCTTCGCCCGCACGCTGGCCGGCGCGCTCGGCGAGCTGGCCGCCGAGCGATCGATCGGCGTCGAGGAACTGATCGAGACGTGCCCGGCGGCGCACCACCGGCGGATGCTCCATGCGGCACTGCCGCTGCTGGAACAGCACGGACTGCTGGAGCGGCCGGTCGAGGGCGGCCTCCGCCTGACGCCGACGGGTGCGGACCCGCACGAGCCGCACCGTGACCTCCACCGTGACCTCCGCGGGGACCTCCACCGGGACCTCCACCGGGACCTCCACCGGGACCTCCACCGGGACCTCCACCGGGACCTCCACCGGGACCTCCTCGCCCGGGGAGCCGCCTTCGCCGCCCAGACCGCCCTGTCCGTACGGGCCGGCCGGTGCCTGCCCGAACTGCTCGCAGGCCGGCGTGCCGGCTCCGACGTCCTGGGCTCCGGCGGCGGTCATGAGCTGATGGAGCAGTTCCACGACGCCGGGCCGGTCAACCTGTTCACCAACCGGATCGCCCGGGCGCTCGTCGAGCAGATCGTCCGGCGATGGCCGGCCGACCGGCCGCTGCGTGTCCTGGAAGCCGGTGCCGGGACGGGCGGCACCACCGCCATGCTGCTGCCCGTCCTGCCCGCCGACCGCACCCGCTATCTGGTCACCGACCTCGCCGAGGCGGCGTTGACCCGGCTTCGGCAGCGCTTCGCCGGCTTCGACTTCGTCGATTACGCCATCCTCGACCTGGACGCCGACCTGGTCGAGCAGGGACTGACCGCGGGCGGGTTCGATCTCGTCGTCGCGGCGAACAGCCTGCACCTGGCCCGTGACCTGCCCGCCGCGCTGCACCGCCTGTCCTCCCTCCTGGTTCCCGGCGGCCAGTTGCTCATCGCCGAACCGCACCGGGTGGGGACCCTGCTGCCGTTCCTCGGCCTGCAGGAGGAGTTCTGGGACTTCACCGACCGGCACCTGCGCCCGCTCTCGCCGCTGCTGTCCCGGGAGAGATGGCCGGAGGTGCTGGCGGAGGCCGGCTACACCGAGGTCGTCCAGACCGGCGACGACGACGAACTCGCGGCAGGCGACTTCTCGGTGATGCTGGCCACCACCCCGGCCACCACGCCGGCCACCACCCCGGCCACCACGCCGGCCACCGCCCCGGCCACCACGGGGGGCGCTTCGGCCACCGCGCACTTCTTACCGGACGCCGCCGGCAGGTGGATCATCGCCGGTGAGGACGGCACCGGCGCTCTGACCGCCGAACTGGGGGCGCTGCTGCGAAGCCGTGGGGCCGACGTGCTCCACTCGCCGCTCAGCGACGATCCCGACCACTGGATCGATCGCTTCCCACCCACCGCCCAGACGGTCACCATCGCGGTCATCCTCGGCGGAGCGGACGGTACGGATCCCAAGGCGACCGTCGAGCGGATCACTCGGCGGGCCGCGGCGCTGCGGGCCATCGCGCTGGCCTGCGAGCAACTGCCCGAGCACGTCGCGACCGCGGTGTGGCTGGTGGCCCGCCCCTGCGGCGCGCTGCCGGAACCCCGCCTCGACGACGTCCGGCTCCACCCCGAGGACGCGGCGACCTGGGGGACGACGCGCTCGCTGGGCAACGAGCAGCCGCGGTTGGCGATACGCCGGCTCTGCCTCCACCCCACCGGCGACGCCGCACAGGACGCCGGCCGCCTGGCGGCGGAACTGCTCGCCCCGGGTGAGGAGGACGAGATTCTGCTCACCCGCCGAGGGCGTTTCGTGCCGCGGCTGCTGGAGTCGGGCGAGCACGCCCGCAGCCTGCCCGCCGGCTCGGGCGGCGCCTACCGGCTCAAGGTGTGCGATCCCGGGCTGTCGTACACCCTGGCCTGGGAGGAGATGCCGATGCCGCGGCCCGGGCCTGACGAGGTCGTGGTCGAGGTACGGGCGATCGGGCTGAACTACCGCGACGTGATGCGCGCGGTGAACCTGCTGCCCTCCGAGGCCGTCGAAGCGGTCTTCGGCGGGCACGAACTGGGCCTGGAATGCGCCGGGATCGTCACCGCCGTCGGCGCCGCCGTCACCGGGATTCGGCCCGGTGACCGGATCATGGCCGCGGGACCCGTCGGATTCGCCAGTCACGCGAGGGTCAAGGCGTGGGCGGCCGTCACCCTCCCCGAGGGGATGACCTTCACCGAAGCCGCCACCATGCCGATGGCGTTCTCCACCGCGCACCATTCGCTGGGGTACTGCGCACGCGTCAAGGCGGGTGAGACGATCCTGGTCCACGGCGGCGCCGGTGGGGTCGGCCTGGCCGCGCTGCAGTACGCCCGCCACCACGGAGCCCGCGTGATCGCGACCGCCGGCACCGCCGCCAAACGCGATCTGCTGCTCGCGATGGGAGCCGACCACGTCCTGGACTCGCGCAGCCTGCACTTCGCCGAGCAGGTCAAGGAACTGACCGGGGGCCGGGGAGTGGACATCGTGCTCAACTCGCTGGCCGGCGAGGCCGTCACCCGGGGCGTGGAATGTCTGCGGCACGGCGGCCGGTTCATCGAGCTCGGCAAACGGGACATCTACCAGAACAGGCCCCTGCTGCTGCGCCCGTTCTCCGACAACATCGCGTTCTACGGCGTGGACGTGGGCACTCTCATGTGGAAGGCGCCCGAGCTGATGGCGGAGAGCACGTCGCAGGCCGCGCCCCTCTACCACTCCCGGCGGTTCCGGCCGCTGCCGCACACGGTGTATCCGGCCGCCCGCGTCGCCGACGCCTTCGCCATGATGCGCCATTCCCGGCACATCGGAAAGGTCGTGGTGTCCTTCGACCCGCGCGACGAACCGGTCACCGTCCAGCCCCAGCGGACGGCGCCGCGCCTGGACCCGGAGGGGACCTACCTGGTGACGGGTGGCCTGGGCGGGTTCGGCGCGGCGACGGCTCGCCGCCTCGCCCGGCGGGGTGCCCGCCACCTCGCCCTGGTCGGCCGCCGGGGCGCCGAGGCGCCCGAAGCTCCCGCCCTGCTGGAGGAACTGGAGGCATCGGGGGTGGAGGTCCGCGCGTACGCGGCCGACGCGGCCGACCGCGACGCCATGCGGCGGATCCTGCACGACCTGGACGCCGGCGGCCACCCGCTGCGCGGGGTCGTACACGCGGCCATGCACCTCGACGACGGCCCGCTCGCCGACCTGGACGACGACCGGATCCGAGCCGTCCTGCACCCCAAGGTCGCCGGCGCGATGGTGCTGGACGAACTGACCCGGGATCGCCCCCTCGACCTGTTCGTCATGTACTCCTCCCTCACCACCATCGGCAACATCGGCCAGACGTCGTACGTCGCCGCGAACCTGTTCCTGGAGGCGCTGGCCCGGCGGCGGAGCCGGCAGGGCCTGCCCGGGCTGACGGCCTGCCTGGGCGCGCTCGCGGAAACCGGGGTGCTGACCCGGGGCAGGCAGGGAGAGGCACTGGCCAAGGCCGGGATCCCGCCGATGCCTCCCGACCAGGCTCTGGACGCCGTGGAGGCCATGCTCGGCGAGCACGCCGACGTCGCCATGGTGGGCCGGTGCGACTGGGGCCGGTTGCGGCAGGTCCTGCCCAGCCTGCAGCGCCCGTGGCTGTCGCCGGTGCTGCCGCCCGGCGCGGAGCAGCAGGGCCCCGACCTGCTGTCGCTGCTGGCGGAGATGAGCTACGAGCAGCAGTACGCGTACATCACCGAGCAGATCACCCGGTTGCTGTCCACCGTCCTGCTCATCCCGGCCGACCAGATCGCCGAAGACCGGCGGCTGGACGAGTACGGACTGGACTCCCTGATGGCCACCGAACTGCTGACCTCCATCCGCAGCCGGTTCGGCACCGACATCCCTCCCATGGAGCTGATGCGCAGCGGCGGCACCGTCGCCGACATCGCTCACAGCGTGCTCATCCGCCTCGGTCTCCGCGGCGAACAGCAGCCCGCCGGTGCGAGCCGGCAGAAGTGAGGACCGCATTGACCCAGCCGCACACCCGGATGGCGGGGGTGGCCGCCCACCTGCCGGAGACCACACTGAGCACGGCCGAGCTGGAAGACCGGCTCGCCGACCGCAACCCCACCCTGGACCTGCCCCGAGGGCTGATCCACGACCACAGCGGAGTCCGGCGCCGGCACGTCGCCCTCCCTCACGAGAAACCGTCCGACCTGGCGGCGCACGCCGCCCGCCGGGTCCTGGAGGACAACGGCCTGCAGGCCGCCGACCTCGATCTGCTCATCTACGCCGGAGTGTCGTCCGACGCCGTGGAGCCTGCCACCGGACACGTCGTCGCCGCCAAGATCGGGGCCTGCTGCCCGGTGTTCGACGTACGCAACGCCTGCAACAGCGTGCTGAACGCCATCCAGGTGGCCGACGCGCTGATCTCCGGCGGCCGTCATCGGCGGGTCCTCGTCTGCTGCGGAGAACTACCCACCGCCGGCACACCGTGGACCCTGGCCGACGCCGAGGAGTACGTCACCGTCGCCGCGTCCTACACCGTCTCCGACGCCGGTGCCGCGTTGCTGCTGGAGGCCGGCACCGAACCGGGGGTGCTCGCCCACCGGTTCTCCGCGTACTCCGCCGGATGGCAGGCGGCGGTCTCCGCGGTGGACAACCTCACCACCGACCCGTGGGCGGGCAGGCCCACCATCGGGCCGCTCATCGTCGACTCCGCCCTGCTGGTGCGCGGCATCGAGAACATCGACTACGCCGTCTTCCACAAACCCCTCGCCGATCTCGGGCTGACCTGGGACGACTTCGCGGCCATCTGCGTGCACCAGGCGACGCTGCCGACGCTGTGGTGGTTCTGCGACCAGGTGCGCATCCCGCAGGGCAAGGTCGTCGTCACCATCGCCCAGCACGGCAACCTCGTCGCGGCGACGCTGCTCGTGCAACTGGCGCGGGTGGTCGCCTCGGGACGGGTACGGCGCGGCGACCTGGTCGCCCTGGTCGGCCTGGCCAGCGGGGCCAGTGCCGGAATCGTCGTCGTGCGGTGGTGATCCGGTGACCACACAGGCGACCCCTCCCAGCGAATCCGGCCCGAGCGAATCCGGCCCGAGCGAATCCGGCCCGAGCGAATCCGGCCCGAGCGGCTCCGGCCCGGCCGAGCCGGTCGGCGAGCTGATCGTCCGCGCCGAGCGCTGGTTTCGCGAGCAGCCCGACGTGATCGCCTGCCAGGTCGGTGGCCGCACCCCGGCGGCCACCACCTACGGGCAGATGTCGCGGTCGGTGGACCGTGCGGTCGCGGCCCTCGCCGGGGCCGGGATCCGCCCGGGCATGCGTACCGGCCTGCTGGTGCCGCCGGGTCCGGAACTGGGCGCGCTGGCCGTCGCCCTGGTGCGGCTGCGCGCGGTACCGGTGCTGGTCGATCCCGGGCTGCCACTCGACGCGATCAAGCGCTGTCTGCGCCAGGCGGCGCCCGAGGCGTTCATCGCGATTCCCGCCGCGCAGCTGGCCAGGAGGCTGCTGGGCTGGACCCCTGACGTCCGCGTGTCCATCACGGTCCCCTCGCGGCGATCCCGCGGCTCGGCGTGCCCGTCAGACACAGGCCCGTCCGGCGAGCCGGGGCGCAGCCTTGGGCCCGGCGAGCCGGGACGGTGGCGCCCCGCCGGCCCCGACGACCTGGCGCTGATCGCCTACACCTCCGGATCCACCGGCCCGCCCAAGGGCGTGCCGCTGCGTCACCGGCATCTGGCCGCGCAGCTCGACCTGCTGGGCGCGTTGGGCACGGTGGAACCGGGGACGCCGGTGTTGTCGACGTTCGCGCCGTTCGCCCTGGGAGCGGCGGCGTTCGGGGCGACCGTGGTGATCCCGGACATGGACCCGCGGCATCCGGTGCGGGCCGACCCGGCCGCCCTGGTCGCCGACATCCGGCGGTATCGGGTGGCCGGGATGTTCGCCGCCCCCGCGCTGCTGGACCGGCTCGCGCGTCACTGCGCCGCGCACGATCTGGTGCTGGACACGCTCGGCGACGTGGTGTCCGCCGGGGCGCCGCTGCCGATGCCGGTGATGCACCGCCTGCGCGGCTGCCTGCGCGACGACGCGCGGGTGCTGTCGGTGTACGGCGCCACTGAATGCATGCCGGTGGCCGCGATCGAGAGCCGTCTGCTCGCCGAGCACGCCGCGGCCACCGCCGCCGGGGCGGGCACCTGCCTGGGTCCTCCGCTGCCGGGCACCGAGGTACGGGTCATCGCCGTCGGCGACGACCCCGTCGAACGGTGGAGTGAGGACCTGGTCGTGCCGCCCGGCACCATTGGGGAGATCATCGTGGCCGCCCCTACCGTCAGCGACCCCTACCTGGACGATCCGGAGGCCACCGCACTGGCCCGGATCCGCGATGGGGACCGCGTCTGGCACCGGATGGGCGACGTCGGCCGGTTCGACGAGCAGGGAAGGCTCTGGTTCGCCGGACGCAAATCGGAACGGGTCCGCACCGTCGGCGGCGACCTGTACACCGACCAGGTCGAACCCGTCTTCGCCGCCGTGCCGGGGGTCCGCCGCACCGCACTGGTCGGCGTCGGTCCCGCCGGCGCCCAGCGTGCGGTCCTGGTCGTGGAGTGCGAACCGGGATCCCGGGACGACGCTGCGGTGAATGCTCGCGTGAATGCTCGCGTGAAGGCGAGCGTGAAGGCTCGCGTGAAGGCCGACGTCCTGGACGTGGCGGCCCGCCATCCGCACACCGCCGAGCTTCGGGAGGTGCTTTTCCACCCCGGGTTCCCGGTCGACGCCCGGCACAACAGCAAGATCCGCCGGCACGAGCTCGCGCTGTGGGCCTCGCGACGCGTCCGGGCGGGCCGACGATGAGGGTCCTGGTGACCGGGGGCGGCGGCTTCCTGGGAGAGGCCGTCTGCCGGCGGCTGGCCGCCCGCGGCGACACCGTGCACGCTCTTCAGCGTCACCACAGCCCCGCGCTGGCGGCTCTCGGGGTCACCCAGCACCTCGCCGACGTCCGTGACCGCGCGGCGGTGCTGGCCGCCGTCGCTGCATGCGAGGCGGTCGTGCACTGCGCCGCGAAGGCCGGCGTACATGGACGGGACCGGGACTACGAGGAGATCAACGTGTCAGGGACGCGGAACGTGCTGGACGCCTGCGCGCGTCACGGGGCACGCCTGGTTCACACGTCCTCGCCGAGTGTCGTCCACGACGGGCGGGACCTGGAGGGAGTGGACGAGTCCGTGCCCTACGCCCGCCGTTTCCCCGCCGCCTATCCGCGCACCAAGGCGGAAGCGGAACGGCTCGTCCTCGCCGGTGCCGCGGCCGGGCGGGTGACGGCGGTCGCGTTGCGTCCGCATCTCATCTGGGGTCCAGGAGATCCGCACTTCCTGCCCAGGCTGGTGGCGCACCGCCGCCTGCTGTGGCTGCTGGGCGAGACCGACAAGACCATCGACACCGTCTACATCGACAACGCCGCCGACGCCCACCTGCTCGCTCTCGACCGGTTACGTCCCGGCTCACCGCAGGCCGGCCGGGCCTACTTCATCACCCAGGGCCAGCCCTGCGGTTTCGGGGAATGGCTCAACCTGCTGCTGCGCGCCGCCGGGCTGCCTCCGGTGACACGCCGGGCACCGGTCGGCCCGGTCCTGCGGGCGGCCCGGCTGCTGGAGCAGGCGCGCCGGCTGCCGTGGGCGCGGCGCCTGCCACCGCTGATGTTCCTGGTGGAGCAGGCCTCGACGGCGCACTGGTTCGACATCTCCGCGGCCCGTCGCGATCTCGGCTACCAACCCCGGGTGAGCATGGCGGAAGGACTGGCCCGGCTCACCGCCCACCTGTCCGCGGAGAACACCCGGTGACCGGATTCCCGGACTACCCGTTCACCTCCCGGTGGTTCGCCCACCCGCGCCGTGACGGCCTGCGCCAGCACTACCTGGACGAGGGGGCGGGACAGCCGGTGCTGTTCCTGCACGGGAACCCTTCCTGGAGTTACCTGTGGCGGCGGCCGATCCTCGCGCTGCGCGAGGAGTTCCGGTGCATCGCCCCCGACCACATCGGCATGGGCCTGTCGGACAAGCCGGGGGCCGACCGTTACCCCTACGACCTGGCCGCCCGCGTGGACGACCTGGACGCCTTGGTCGAGCACCTCATCACCGGCGGCGGTGCCCCCGAACACGGGTGGACACTCGTCCTGCACGACTGGGGAGGGCCGATCGGCATGGCCTGGGCCTGCCGCCACCCCGGCCGGGTCGCCCGCCTGGTCGTGCTGAACACCGCGGCCTTTCCCAACCCGCACGGCGAACGCGTACGTCCTCTGCTGCGGCTGCCGTTCCGGGTGTTGCGTGACACCCGGCTGGGAACTCGCCTGTTCCTGCGCCACAACCTCTTCGCCCGCGGCGCCACCTGGCGTCCGCTGGGAGTCCGGCGTCGTATGCCCGCTCCGGTGCGCTCGGCGTTCCTGGCTCCCTACGACCGGCCCGAGCACCGCGTGGCCATCCAGCGCTTCGTCCAGGACATCCCGTTGCGCCCGGGCGACCCTTCCTGGCCTGTTCTGCAGGGCACCGGCACGTCGCTGACGCGGTTCGCCGACCGGCCCGTGCTGATCGCCTGGGGGCTGAGCGACCCGGTCTTCGACCGCGCCGTGCTGGGCGAATGGCGTCGGCGTTTTCCCGCCGCCCTGACCCGCCTGTATCACGGCGCAGGCCACTACGTGCTGGAAGACGCCCACGCCGACCTCGTCCCCGCGATCCGCTCGTTCCTGCGCACCCCGCCTCGTGCCGACGGCTGACCCGAGGTTCGGCTCCCGGGCTCTCGGCGTTCGCCGTCCCGGCCTGTCATCGGCCGGCGAGACGGGCGTAGAGGATCACATTGTCGGTGTAGTGGCCGGCCCGGCGGTCGAACGCACCGCCGCACGTCACCAGGCGAAGGCCGGCGTGATCCAGCGGGCCGTACACGCGACGGGTGGGGAACCGCTTCTTCGGCACCGTCTCCACCGACTCGACCACGAACCTGGCCACCGAGCCGTCCGCGCGGCCGACCTCGACGACGTCCCCGGGGCGCATCCGCCCGAGGTCGTAGAAGACTCCCTTGCGGCCCGCGCCGTCGACGTGGCCGAGGATGACCGCCGCCCCGCGCTCGCCAGGGGTCGCTCCGTTCGCGTACCAGCCTGCCTCCTCGGGGTGGTCCACCGGCGGGACCTGCACCGTGCCGTCGGGGTTGAGCCCGAGCCGGCCGAGCGCCACGTGGACGCCGATCTTGGAGATGTCCAGGCGGCGCGGCTCGGACCGCCCGAGCGCGGGGCGGCCGGAAGAGGAGATCGGCTCCGCGGCTGTTCCCCCGCCGGCCGTACCCCTGTCGGCCGTCGCGGGCCGGGCGGCCGCGGGCGGCGGGGCCGGAGGACCGTCCGCCGGCAGGACTCCGCAGCCCACGAACACGGCGCCGGTCAATGCGACGGCGGCGGCCGCCACGCCCAGGGCACGACGCCCGCCGTCCGTCCTCGCACCCGGCATGTCAGGCACCCGCGCGTGACCTCCGGCGCAGCGCCAGCACACCCATCCCGGCCCCCGCGGCGAGAAGGACGGCACCCGCCGGGACCAGCACGGTCGCGGTGTCCGAGGGGCCGCCACCGGTCTCCGGGGCGCCTCGCGGCACGGTCCGGGGGCGCTCGGCCGGGGCCTGCTCCCCCTCGCTCGGCTCCGCCGGCGCGGCCGACGGCACGGGAGTGGGCTCGTCCGACGACGCGTGCTGCGCGGCGGGCGAGGGCGCGGCGGCCACCGGTCGGCTGTCCGCCACGGCTGGGCTCACGGGCGCGGCCAGTACGGCGATGCCGAGCGCCGAGACCGCCAGTGCGGTACGGATCATTCGCATGCTTCCTCCTTGCGCGGCGGCATGGCGGGAGGCGTTCCCGCACGCACGCCGCAGGTCGCTGATCTGGGAATGGCCCCGATGCTGGCAGGGGAATGTCCGCCGATCATGATCGGAATGTCATGAGCATGTAATGGATGTCGCCATTCGCAGGAAGAAAAACGGGCATACCGGATACTTGAGTGGTGGCCCGAGTGATGCTGATCGAGGACGACCACTCCTTACGGGAGAGCCTGCGTCTGTCATTGGGCCGCAACGGGCACGATGTCGAGGTCGCGCGGACCGGCGAGGAAGGCCTTCGACGCATGTCCGCCGCCCCCGCCGACATCGTGGTGCTCGATCTGATGCTTCCCGGGCTCGACGGATTCGAGGTGTGCCGCCGCATCCGCGCGGGAGGGCCCACGCCGATCGTCATGCTCACCGCCCGCGGCGACGACCTCGACGTGGTCAGCGGCCTGGAGGCGGGGGCCGACGACTACGTGGTGAAGCCGGTCCGGCCGCGCGTGCTGGAGGCGCGGATCCGCGCGGTGCTGCGGCGCGGAGGACCCGTCGCGGCGGCGGCCTCCGCGTCAGCGGGGCCGGAGACCCACGGCGACCTGACCATCGACCGGGGCGCCCTCACCGTGGCCAAGGCCGGGGTCCCGATCGCCCTGCCGCCGATGGAGCTGCGGCTGCTGCTGGAACTGTCGGCGGCCTACAACCAGGTGTTCAGCCGTCAGCAGCTCCTGGAGTCGGTCTGGGAGCTCGACTTCCTGGGTGACTCCCGGCTGGTGGACGCGTGCGTGCAGCGGCTGCGCGCCAAGATCGAGGACGTACCCGCCAAGCCCCGGTACATCCAGACGGTGCGCGGGTTCGGCTACCGGTTCGGCCCTCTGTGAGGCGGGGTCCCGGGGACGGCCGGCTCTCCGGCTGGGTGCGCGGGCTGCGCCCCAGGCTGATGATCGTCTGTGTGCTGCTCGCGGCGCTCAGCGCCGTGACCGCCGCCGGGCTGGTGTATCGCCAGGCGCGCGACCTCATGCTGGCCCGTACGGAGTGGTCGCTCGTCAACGAGTTCCGGCTGCGCGTCGCGACGCTCACCGAGAACATGCAGCACCCGCCGGACCGGCCGGCGCTGCAACGGCTCGCCAACGGCGTCGCGCCCTCGTTCCTCGAGGCGACCGGGGCCGCCGCCTACCGGGGCGGGGCACTGATCGCCTCCGGCGACGACACGGGAGCGATCACTTCCGAGCTGCGCCGTACCGTCCTCGACCGCAACCGCCTCTTCTACCAGCGCGTCGTCAGGTCCGGGACGCCCTACCTGGTGGTCGGCACGCCGGTGATGCTCGGCAGGCAGGCCACCTCCTCGGGCGTCGAGGTGTACCTCATGGTCTCCCTCGCCAAGGAGCAACGCGAGGAGGAGCTCCTGGTCACGGCCGCGCGGGACGGGGCGATCCCCGTCGTGCTGCTCGCCGTGGCGCTGGCCCTCGTGGCGGCGCGCGGCGTCCTGCGCCCGGTCCGCGACCTCGACCGGGCGGCGCGCAGGCTCGGCGCGGGCGAGCTGGACACGCGTCTGAAGGTGACCGGCGGCGACGAACTGGCGCGGTTGGTCAAGACCTTCAACGCCACGGCCGCCGCCCTGGAGGCGAACGTCTCGGAACTGCGGAGCATGGAGGTTCAGGCCCGCCGGTTCGTCGCCGACGTGTCGCACGAGCTGCGCACCCCGCTGGCGTCCATTCTCGCGATGGCCGACATGTTCGAGGAGGAGGCCGGCCACCTGGAAGGCGACCTGGAGAAGGCGGCCCGCCTGATGAACCTCGAAGTCGGCAGGCTGGTGCGGCTCGTCGAGGACCTCATGGAGATCTCCCGCTTCGACGCCGGTGCGGCGAGGCTGGTCCTGGACGACGTCGACGCCGCGGACGCGGTCCGCGCCTGCCTGCGGACCCGCGGCTGGACCGGGCGGGTGTGCCTCGATCTGCCCGCGGACACGCGGGTCCGGCTGGATCCGCGCCGGTTCGACGTGATCATGGCGAATCTCGTGGGCAACGCCCTCCGCCACGGTGCGCCCCCGGTCACCGTACGGCTCCGCGCCGGGGCCGAGACCGTCGTCATCGAGGTGCGGGACGCGGGCGCCGGGGTGGACCCGCGGATCCTTCCGCATGTCTTCGATCGTTTCTCGAAGGCCGACGAGGCGCGGACCAGGTCGGACGGAAGCGGCCTCGGGCTCGCCATCGCCCGCGAGAACGCCCGGCTCCACGGCGGCACGATCGAGGTGGCGAATCCGCCGGAAGGAGGGGCGGTGTTCACCCTCACGCTGCCCCGCCACCCGCCGCCGCCCCGGACCGGCCCCGGCGACGCCTCGCCGATCGGGGGGCGCGAGCCGTGATCTCCCGTACCGGCTGGGCGGCCGCCGTCCTCGCGGTGGTCGTCGTGTCCGCGACGGCGGCAGGTTGCGGCATCGCCCCGACCGGCGTCAGGGACGGAGGCGAGCCCGCGGTGGGGTTCCGTCCGAGCACCCGGCTGTACTTCGTGTCGGGTGCGCGGCTCCGGGCCGTGACCCGCCCCATCCCGCCGCTCACGCTGAAGGAGACTCTCGACCTGTTGATGGACGGTCCGAGCGCGGACGAGCGCAAACGAGGGCTGCGCACCGACCTGCTCCCCGACGTACACGGGCCGCTGAAGGTCAGCGCGGGCCGGGCGAGGGTCCTCATCACGCTCCCCCCGCTCAGACCGACCCCGGCGGAGGTGCCGCGGTTCCCCTCCACCGACGTTCCCCGCCCCGACCTGTCGGTGGGCCAGCTCACCTGCACCGCCGCCGGCGCCGTCGCCGCGCGCGAGAACATCGATCCCGACGCGGTCACCGTCGTCTTCCGGCAGCCCGACATCGGCCGTACGGAATCGTTCCACTGCTCGGAATTCCCCCGAGGCTAGGGGGCGTTTCTCGCCGGCCGGCAGGGTGGTCCGGTCGGCCTTCCGTATTGGTGGACTCTTGAACACTTCACGATCGAGCTGTTACGGTCACCAACCAACTTAAAGGCTGGATTCAGGGCGATTTCGGGCTTCCGGAATCGGGGCCAGCCAGGCTGCGGCGATGTGTGCCGCGGCCTCACCGTTCAAGGAGCAACGCATGCAGCATGCCCTGCCCAAGCGACGCCTCGCGGCCACCGCCGCGGCGTTCGCCATGGTGGGTGCCGCCTTCCTCGGAGGCGTGACCGACTCGGCCGGCGCGGCCACCACCGACGAGCCGACGTCGACACCGGTCAACGTGGACATCCCCGACGGGATGCTCATGAGCTACGTCGTCAATGCCCGGATCGCCAACCCCGGCCAGACTCGTCTCGTCGAGCGCGCGGTCGAGGCCGCCGGAGGTGTTGTCGTTCAGTCCTGGCCCGAGATCGGCGTGGTCGTCGCCCACTCCGACCGAGCGGCCTTCCGCGCGAACGTCACCGCCAAGGGTGGCAACGCGGTCGCCTCCGTCGGCGCCACCCGCACGGCCGGGGTCTCCGAGGGGACGCCGGCCGACCTGGCCCCGCCGTGGGGCCCCGGCGCCAACGGGTACAAGAAGGGTGCCAAGAAGCCGGTCAACGGCGACATCCCGGCCGACCCGCAGCCTGGCGAGAGCCTCGACCCCAACGAGGGCGTCCAGTGGGACATGCAAATGATCAAGGCCCCGCAGGCGCAGGCGATCTCCGACGGCAACCGCAACGTCCTCGTCGGGGTGCTCGACAGCGGCATCTCGCCGACGCACCCGGACCTCAAGGCCAACATCGACGTCGCGAACTCGGTCAACTGCAGTAACGTCGGCCGTCCGGATCAGACGCCGTTGGCTTGGCGCCCGACGACGAGCGACCACGGCACCCACGTCGCCGGCACCATCGCCGCCGCCCGCAACAACGTCGGCATCGTCGGTGTCGCGCCGAACGTGCGCATGGCGTCCGTCAAGGTCGTCAACGACGACGGCTTCATCTACCCGGAGTACGCCGTCTGCGGCTTCATGTGGGCGGGCCTGAAGCACATGGACGTCACGAACAACTCCTACTACGTCGACCCGTTCGAGTTCTGGTGTGACGACCAGCCCGACCAGGCCGCCAGCAAGGAGGCCGTCCGGCGCGCCGTGGAGTGGGCCACCGCGCAGGGCGTCGTCAACGTCGCCGCGGCGGGCAACTCCAACTACGACATGGCCAACAAGACCGTGGACAAGGGCAGCCCCAACGACGCGCCGGAGCCGACCGTGCGCACGATCAACAACCGCTGCAACGACATCCCGGCCGAGCTCGACGGTGTCGTGACAGTCGCCTCCCTGCAGCGCGTTGGCACCACGCTGGACAGCGTCCGGTCGTCCTTCTCCAACTACGGCCTCGGCAAGATCGACGTCACGGCTCCCGGCTCGTCGATCTACTCCACGACGTGGAACACCCGGACGGGGGCCGACGGCTACGGCACCAAGAGCGGTACGTCGATGGCGAGCCCGCACGTCGCCGGCGTCATGGCGCAGATGAAGTCGGCGCACCCGTCCTGGTCGCCGGCCCAGATGATCAGCGAGCTCAAGGCGCGGGCCGTACCCAAGCCGTGCCCGCTGAACACCGCGGCCTGCACCGGCACCGTCGACGACAACAGCTTCTTCGGCGCCGGTGTCGTCGACGCCCTCGCAGTCGTCAAGTGAACTGACCCTGGTGTCACCTGAGTGACACCGCCACGCTGGGCCCGCACCGTCATGACGGTGCGGGCCCAGCGCCGTACGGACGAGGGATACGGGTTCAGGTGAGGCCGGTCAGGAGCAGGTGATGGCGAGCTTGCCGAGCGTTCCGGCGCCGGCGCGACCGTGGAGCGCGCACGTTACCGCTGCGGAGGACAGAGTGCCGAGGTCAGCAGGGCCATGGCCGCCCGCTTCCGATCGTCGGAGTACGGGGTCATCGACAGCGCGAGCTGGCGCGTGCCGTCGGGGGAACTGAACGCCACCGTCGAGTAGCCGTTCGTGCCACCGCCATGGCCGTACGCGATGCCGCAGGGCAGGGAGGCCACCTCGAGTCCCAGCCCGTACTCCTTGGCGCCGCCGGGGTCCTTCATCTCCTTCAGCAGAGCCGGCCCGAGCAGCTCGCCGCCCAGCAGGGCGCGGTAGAACCGGTTGAGGTCCGCGGTGGTGGAGATGATCGAACCGGCCGCGCCGGCCACCGTCGCGTTGAATCGCGTGACGTCGACGGGGACGACCTTGCCGCCTTCGACGACCCGCACGTAGGCGTGCGCGTGCGGACCCGGCACCTCGCGGGACGTGCCCGGCAGAAGGGTGTGCCCGAGCCCCAGCGGCCGCAGGATCCGCTCCCGGATCTCGCTCGCGTACGGTCTGCCGGTGACCCGCTCGATCAGCATGCCGAGCACGAGGTAGTTGGTGTTGGAGTAGCCGAACCTGGTTCCCGGCGGGAACTCGTGCGGGTGTTCCTCCGCCCGTTCCACCAGCTCCCTGGCGGTCCAGGTGCGATAGCGGTCCTTGAGGACGCCCTCCTCGTCGAACAGGCCGGTCGCGTACTCCGGAATGCCGCTCGTGTGCTGGAGGAGGTTCCTGATCGTGATCGTGCCGCCCTGGTCGACGAGTCCGGGCAGCCACTGCTCCACGCTGTCGGACAGCTTCAGCTTCCCTTCTCCCACGAGCTGGAGCACCACGGTGGCCGTGAACGACTTGGTCACGCTTCCCGCACGGAAGCGGCCGTCCGCCCTGGCCGGCTGGGGACGGTCGATCCTCGCCCTGCCGCTGGCTCCCCGCCAGATGGTGCTCCCGTCGCGGACCTCGGCGATCGCGGCGACCGCTCCCCCGGCCACGATCCGGTCCAGCAGTTTCTGCAGGCTCGGCTGGCTGTGATGACGCGGCGTGGCAGCCGCGACGGCCGGCGCGGCGAACGCGGCCGGCATCGAGACGCTCACACACAGGGCGACGGCGGCGTGGACATGTCGTACTTTCACTTGCTCCTCCGATCCGCGAAGTCCGGGCTCCCGGTTTCGCAGCACCACGATCGGACGTACGAGGGGGCCGCAACATCGGAGGGATCACCCACGAAACCCTGAACCGGGCGCGGGCGGTCTCCGACGTGAGGAGGAGCGCCGTCCGGCCAGTGGAGTGAGGGCGCCACGGCCGATCGGAGGAGGCGCCGCCGTCGGCCGGGCAGCGGCCCGGCAGGCGCTGGCCGAAGCCCGCGCCGCACGGCGGCGACCCCGGCCGTGCTCGGCTCGGGGCGTTTGGGCTGTTCAATGGTGGTGGTCAGGGGCAGGGTCGAACTGCCGACCTGCCGCTTTTCAGGTGTGGCAGTCGTTCATCGGAAATCTGGGGGTCGAGGGTGGTCGACGGTGCCCGCCGCGTGTGCGTGGTGGCCGTCAGCGCCTGCTCAGTCCCCGCAGCACCGGTAGCCCGGTGCCGGAGTCGAGCACGAGGCGGTCGCCGAGTGGTCGCGCCAGCGTGACGGTGATCGTAGCTGTCTTGAGGATGGCCGGGCACACCTCGGCGGAGTCGGATCTTCTCTCGTCCACGTCGACCACCACCAGTCGGTCGGTCTCGTAAGCGCGTGCCCCGTGAACGGTGTCGCAGGCGCCGTAGCCGTACCGGAGAAGCAGTTGGTTCGGCTCGCCGGCGACGGAGTCGAACGCCATCACCTCTTCGACGTCCCCCTTCACCCGCTCGGGACGGGCGGTGACGGCCGAGGGGTCGACCGCCACATGGACCTTCTTCTGCTCGACTCCCTCGACGGTGAACACCCAGGCGGGCACCTGGATCGTGCCTCGGCTGGTCTCCAGCGGCACCTTGCCCAGTCTGGCGCCGATCACCCGGAGCGGGCGGCATCCCTTGGCCGGGCACTCCTCTTCGATGAGGCCGGCCGGTTTGCTGAACTCTGCGTACGCGCTCGCCGCCGTGATGAGGGGCACCTGCGAGACCTCGCCGTCCGGCCATCGCACGTCGGCGCGGTCCGGGGAGTCCTCGGGCAGCTTGGCGGCCAGCCGCCAGGCGCCGTTGTGCGAGCTTCTGTTCACCCAGGCCGGGATCCGGCCCACGCGAGCCCATCCTTGGGGGTTCAGCACTTCCAGTGCGACGAACCCGTTGCGCCAGGCGCGGTCGTCGGCCGAGCCCTGCCAGCGCTCCGCCACCTCCCGGGCACGATCCTCGAACTCCTCAGACGAGGCGCCGTGGGACCCACCGGGCGAGGCCTGAAGGATCCCGCCGCAGGAGGAAAGGAGCACCACCAGGGACAGGCACGCGATCATTCTTCGCACGAGACCTCCTCCACCCCATGATCAGTCAACGCCCGTCGCCTCCGCTTGGCTTTCGGGGTTCTGACCGTCGGGGGTCGCCCGGTCGAGAGGGACGAGGCGGAAGACGGGGTGGTCGTCGGGGTCGGGCAGGTGGTCGAGGAGGCGGCGCACCTGTCCGGTGCCCCAGCGGGCCCGGTAGGCGGCGAGGACCTCTTCGCGTCGATCGCCGGCCAGTTCCACGGCCTGGTAGCGGTCTCGGTGGCCGCGCCGGCTGACGGTGCAGTGGCCCGCGGCGCGAAGGTTGCGCACCCATTCTGTTCGGCCCCGCACCGATACCAGGTAGCGGGCGTCAGCGAGTTCGACGACGTTCACGGGAACCCGTTGGAGGGCGCCGGTGGTGCGCCTTGGAACGTGCAGAGTGCTGGCCGCGCCCAGCCATCGGACGAGCGGGTTGATCATATGGACGGTAAGCCAGCCCGGCCGTCGGTAGTGCGGTGTCATGCGATCGCCTCTCGGGTCGTGGATCGGTCGGCGTCTCCTGGGCACGTCGGCGCTGGAGCGCTCACCACGGCACCTGGCCATGGTCATCGAACAGCGCACCGCTGCGCACAGCGCCGTGATCGCGGTACGGCTTGCCACGCTCGGACCTGACGCACCCACCGGCGGCTGTCGGAGGTGAAACCGCGGAGACCTATCAGATCGGTGTCGCAAAGGCCCGGATCCGATCACCGGGGCGACCTCGGCGTGGTGACCGATCTCATCAGTCATGAGTTGATTTCACCAAGCCGGTCGACGATCGGGCCAACACCAACACCGCCCCAACCGATACCCTGCCGGTATGGATCCACTGGAGGTCCGCGAACTGCGCTACTTCATCACCCTGGCCGAAGAGCTTCACTTCGGCCGGGCGGCCGAGCGCCTCGGCATCGCCCAACCACCGCTGTCTCGCGCGATCCAACGGATCGAACGCCGCCTCGGCGTCACGCTGCTGAAACGCAGCAGCCGCTCGGTCCAGCTCACACCGGCCGGTGAGACTCTGCTGCGCGAGGGTCGGACGGCGCTGACCGCGATGGCGCGTGCCGCGCGGTCTACGCAACGGGCCGGCGAGGCGGAACCTCGGATGGTGGTGGCGATGAAAGCGGCGGGCGATGGCGGGCTCCTGCCCGGCCTGCTCACCGCGTATCGCGCCCAACACGCTGACGTCCACGTCGACGTGCACATCTGCGGCGCCGGAGAACAGGCGAGCCTGCTACGCGACGGCCGCGCCGACGTGGCGTTCATGCACAGCCCGCAGCAAGACTTCGCCGGGCTCGACACCGTGGACCTCCTCGTCGAGCACCAGGTCGTGGTGCTGCCCCGGCACCACCGCCTGGCCGGGCGAGACCACCTGTCCCTGGCCGACCTGTCCAGCGAGACGATGCCCACCTGGCCCGGCACGCAGCCCGCCGACGCAGTCGGCCCGCAGGTGCGCGACACCGGTCAACTCGCCCAGCTCATCACCTGGGGCCACCTCGTGGCGCTGCTGCCCGAATCCGTCCGTGACCACCTGCCCCGCAGTCTGGTATGCGTACCGGTCCCCGACGCCCCCACCACCACGCTGATGCTCGCCTGGCCGGCGGACAGTCGATCGCCGGAACTCGCCGCGTTCGTCCATGCCGCGATCACCGTGGCACGCCCCTCAACCATCGGAACCCGACCGAACGCCGCCCGCCTCGGATATGGGCTTCCCCTCGCAAGGTAGCGGCGTCGCCTTCAGTCAGCACTACCCGTCAGGTCTTCGCAGAGATCCTGCCGCTGGAAACTCTCGCCGGCCGGCGTCTGCTGATACATATCCGGGTTCATCTATACGAGCGAGGCGGTGTCCATGACCAAAACCCTGATCGAGCTCGATGACGAGGCCCTGGCCGAGGCCGCGAAGCTGCTCGGCAGTGCCCGAGGATCCGATCGTCCTCGTCGATCAGAAGAAACTTCGGCCGGAGAGATTCCACAGGCATCGCGCTGTCCCGGTGGTCGGCGACGTTGCTGTCACTGTAGATCAAAAATGCCCCGGAGCGTGGTCGCTCGGGGCGTTTGGGCTGTTCAGAGAGTGTGGTCAGGGGCAGGGTCGAACTGCCGACCTTCCGCTTTTCAGGTGTAGCAGTCGCCCTGTTGCCCATCGAAGGCCTGGGGGTCGAGGTGATCGACGGTGCCCGTCGTGTGTGCATGGTGGCCGACGTTGCCGTCAGTGTTGCCGTCATCGCTCATCTCCGAAGCTCCTCTATGACCTGGTCGGGGAGATGATCAGGCTAGCCCGTACGCCCAGGAAACCGGCAACACAGCCAAGGCAGACTGGAACCCCGTCAGGTCTTCGCAGAGATCCTGCCGCTGGAAACTCTCACTGGCCAGCGCCTGCTGATATACTAATCTCGATTCGTATATACGAGCGAGGCGGCGTCCATGACCAAGACCCTGATCGACCTCGATGACGAGGCCCTGGCTGAGGCCGCGAAGTTGCTCGGCACTTCTTCCAAGAAAGACACGGTCAACGCCGCTCTACGAGAGATCGTCGACCGACGCAGACGTGCAGCCGCCATAGCTCGTATGCGCGAGATGGTGGCCGAGGGAGAGATCGATTTCTCGGCCATCGAGAAGGGTGATGGCACACAACAGGCTGTGGCGTGACAGAGCTCTACCTCATCGATACCAGTGCCTTGGTCCGCTTCTACCGCGGTCAGGTCGGTGCGGAATGGGATCACACGGTTTCCGCCGGGCTTGTCGGGATCTGCGAGCCGATCAGGCAGGAGTACCTCAGAGCAGTCGGCGGCCGACCGGCCTTCTACGAAGCCGACGGCCTGCTCCGGGAGACCTTTCCGTACTACTTCATCCCCGAATCGGCTTGGGACGAGACAAGCCGGCTGCAACGCGAGCTCGCTGACAGGGGATGGCACCAATGCGCCTCTCCGGTCGATCTTCTCATGGCGGTAACGGCTCGGCATCACAAGCTCACCTTGTTGCATGCAGACGCCGATTTTGACGCCATCGCCCGCCTAACCGGACAACCGGTGCGCTGGATCAGTTGACTGAACCGGCAGTAAGAGAAGGCTTCAGATGAGCGACGAAGGATGTCCGGTAGTTCATCACCCGGGTCCGATCGGAGCGCCACTGCTGCCGGAACGGCTGGGACGCCTCACGTGAGGTTCCGAAATGCTGCGCAGCCAAGGACGGCAAGTGCTGCGAGTCCCGCCTGTCCACACGCATGGTTCAGTCAGTGCACGCCGTACTACGGAACATGCTGGAGTGCGCCGTCCGGGGAGAGATCATCCCGCGCAACGCGGCAATTCCATCGTCAACTGCTCAGGTCCATGAGCGAAGCGAACGCGCGAGGCCAGATCACCTCAGCACCACGGCCACTCGTCGTGGTCCTGAAAGATGGAAAGGATGAGGTCGTAATAGGTGGAGGGCTCGTCCGCCCCCTCAATAGGAGTCCTTACCGCAGCGCGGGACGGACCGATCTCTGGGCCGGCTACGCGGGAACGGACAGAGAGGAATGGCTGACCATCGTCCGTCTGCAGAACCGGTAGCCACCCGGACCGTTGATCGCCTCTCCGACCGCAAGGTAGAAAGCCGGTCTAGTCGGTGACGTGCGATCTATTGAGATCGTAAGTGCGGCCCGGCGGACGATCAGGAGCTCTTGTCCGCCGGCCAGCGACTCCCGAGCGATCTGGGAATCGCGCCAGACCAACGTGAACGGCGTCCGCGCCCCGAACCCCCCGCATAGGCGATCGTCCAGCGTGTCGAGGTTGCAGCCGACATATGTGACGTGGACCCCGGCTATACCGTGGCGGTCACGGTGACCGCCGGCCTGCGACGACGGCGTGGTCGACGCGCCGGTGCATGTCCCACAGCAGCAGTTTCGGGTCCAGGTCCCTATCGCCGAGATCGCCGATCCAGCGGGTGCCCCAGACGCCGAGCGCCTCGACGACCGGCCGCAACTCCTCGCCGACCGGGGTAAGGACGTACCGTACCCCGTTGCCATCCGCCGCTCTCTCCACGATGCCGGCGCGCACCAGTTGCTGCATCCGCTTGGACAGCAGCGAGGGGAACATTCTCGGCACACCACGGCGCAGCTCGTTGAAACGTTGGCTCCCGGACAGCAGTTCCCGCACACGAGCAGCGTCCAGCGCTCGTCGAGCATCTCCATCGCCTTTGCGACGGGGCAGAACTGGTGATAGGAGGACCCCATGGATTGCAGCGTAAGCCCCGCTCCCGGCGCCTGCCCGGTACAGATGTTGTACTAGGAGGCGATTTCGTCGCAACCTAGTCTCGTTTTATGAGCAATTTGATCAGCACGGCGGAGACCGACCGCGCCTTGAAGACCAGGCACCGGGCGATGTGGGCACTAGGTGACTACCCGGCCGTGGCCTCGGAGATCATCCCCAACCTGGGCGCGACCCTGGTGCAGGCATGCGACGTACAGCCCGGCGACCGGGTGCTGGACATCGCGGCCGGAACGGGTAACGCCGCGATCCCGGCGGCTCTGGCCGACGCGGAGGTGGTCGCCTGCGACCTGACGCCGGAACTGCTGGAGGCCGGACGCCGATCATCGGCTGGGCACGGCGTGGAGCTGGAGTGGCGCCAGGCCGACGCCGAGGCGCTGCCGTTCGCTAACGGCGAGTTCGACATCGTGCTCTCCTGCGTCGGGATCATGTTCGCCCCGCACCACCAGGCCGCCGCTGACGAGATGCTCCGCGTCTGTCGCCCAGGCGGCACAATCGGCCTGCTCAACTGGACGCCGGAGGGGTTCGTCGGCCAGATGTTTGCGACCATGAAGCCCTACGCGTCCCCGCCGCCGCCCGGCACGCAGCCGCCGCCCCTGTGGGGGCGCCCGGAACACGTCCGCGCGCTCTTCGGCGACCAGATCACCGATGTCACGGCCGATCGGCGGACCGTGCAGGTCGACAGGTTCACGACACCTGAGGCATTCCGCGACTACTTCAAATCCAACTACGGCCCGACCGTCGCCGCCTACCGCGCCATCGCGAACGATCCCGACCGTGTCACCGCTCTGGACCATGACCTGGCCACCCTCGCCCGCCGCCACACTCGCGACACCGGCACCACCTCCATGGCCTGGGAGTACCTGCTGCTCACCGCACGCAAGACCGAGGGGTAGCCGAAGAGGCGCTCAGCTCGTCGCCAAGGTCACCGCGTGGGTTAATCAACAGCTCACACGCGTCGGTGGTGACCAACTCCTCCACCGCGACACCACGAAGACGGAGGACTCCGAGAACTCTCTCCCCCTCATCTCGGCCACACACGCGTGTGTCCGCGGGCTTCGGCCGCGGTGATGATCTGGGTGATCTGCCAGCGGTGATCGCGATGCTGGGGCAGGAACTCCGGGGTCGTGATGAATATCGGGCAGGTCAAGCACGTGTTGGCGTGCGGGGCAGGTCTTCTGAACCGGTAGTCCGCAGTAGCCGTTGGGCAGGGCCTGGGTGACGGGGCCGAGCCGCTGCTTGGCCCAGGCTGCCTCGGCCAGTGGCCCATCGGGGCCGAGTGTGACCGCCTGGCCGGTGATGTTGACCTTGCCGGCCTGCTCCCAGTGTCGGCGGACGGCGATGTCCTGCAATTGGGCGAAATTCGAGGTCATTTCGGCTAAATCGTGGTCGAGGATCCGGCGGACGACCACTTGGGGGACGTCCCGGCTGATCATTCGGGTTCCGAGGGTGTGTCTCCACTGGTGCAGGGTGAAGTGCACCGACTGGCCGTGCTCGTCGCGGACGTCGCAGCGTTCCAGCCATCGGTAGAGCGCCAGGCGGTGGGTCGAGCTGCTGGTCGGCGCCTGCCCGTCGACGTTCTTGCTGGGTCGGGGGAACAGCCATCGCGGCCCGTCCGGCCAGCGCTGCAGCACATGGTGTTGCTGCTGTCCGACGAGGTGGTGCAGTTCCTCGTCGACGGGAACCAGCGCTTGTCGTTTCATCTTGTGGCTGAAGTACCGCAGACACGGCGCTTGGCGGCGGCACCCGCTTCAGGAGAGCGGTGACCGCTTCGGGCCTCGACGCTTCTCACCTCGGCGTATGCCGTCGCGGGCTGTCGACCCCTCCTTAAATTCCAGCGCGTTCCCCGCCGAGATCACCCCACGCAATGTCGCGAAGCTTGTGAAGGTGTCGCCGCCCAAGTACTACAAAGTGAACCGCGGGCTCACCGTTCCGCAGGCGCGGGCACTGCTAAAGGCTGCTCAGGGTCACCGTCTCGGCGCACTCTATGTCCTCGCGGTCTGCCTCGGCCTGCGTCGGAGGGAACTCCTCGGCCTCCGCTGGGAAGACGTCGACCTGGAGGCGGGCACGCTCGAAGTTGTCCAGACCTCCAGCGGGTCGGCGGCCGACTTCTTCCCCTTTCGGCGTGGAACTCTCATGGAGCCCGACAAGCTGCGTCGTAGCTGGAGCGAGATTCGCAAGGCGGCCGGTCTCGGAACCGTACGGCTTCACGACCTCCGCCACACCTGTGTGAGCCTCTTGCTTGACCGGGGCGTGCCGCCCCACATCGTCCGTGAGATCGTCGGGCACTCCGACATTGAGGTGACCATGACGATCTACGCGCACTCTTCCCTCGACGACAAACGCGCCCTCCTGGACAAGCTCGACGATGCCCTCGGCTGATAACGATCTCGATGGGAACGCCTCGGACATGGTGCCCGAGGTGTTCTGTTTTCCCATCGGTCAGTCCCCGGTAACTCCCCAGAACACGATCTCGCTGGGATGCCGCTGCTCGTCATACAACACGGTGTAACAGGCGTAGCCACGCTCTTCGATCAGGCCGTCCAGCTCTTCATATGCCTCCTCATATATCCGCTCGAAGTCCGCACGCGTCGGCCACAACGAGCCGAGCACTCTCGTTATCTCCTCGGCGGTGAGCGGCCTGGCTGAGCAGACCTCAGGCTCTTCGCCCTGGCCGAGGACCCTGAAGATGTCCAACACCGAGTGAGTGAACGAATGCCGCACACCCTCGTCCTCCCACAGCTCCTCAATCGTGGAAGGCCGAGGCCGCTCAGGAGATCCCCAGCGTCCGTCGTAGAGCCAGAAGTAGTCGCCCTCGCTGAACGCACGTTCATGGGCCGCGGCAGAGCAATGCTTAGAACCTGTGGATCTTCAGGGAAGGGGTGTACCTTCCCGATGATCATGTAGGTCTCATGCATGACCGACGCGCCAACGTCGGTC
>NZ_JBEYWW010000045.1:0-63418 GCF_040644635.1 Microbispora sp. NPDC046933
GCCATCGAAGAAGCCGCCACCGTGTGCCGCCACGGATTCGAAACCGGACGCGAAGACCTGTTCAACGAGGGCGACGACACCTTCCACACCGCCATCGCCACCGCCTCACACAACATGTTCCTCCAGATCGCCGTACGCGAAGCCCGCCGCCTGCAGGCACAATCCAGCCTGATCGGAATGCGCGGCTCGGTAGGCGGCCACGCCGCCAAAGCCGTCGAGGAACACGACGCCATCTACCAGGCCATCCGCGCCGGCGACCCCGAAGCAGCCGCCCACGCCGCCGCCACACACATCGACAACACCCTCGACGACTACCGCAGAGAGATCCAGCAGCGCCTCTTCTCCCCCTCCGGCTGATCCCGGCCGACCGTCGGCCGCCCGGCATCCGGACCGGCCCGACCATCAGAAAAGGCTCAGTGCAACGCCGTACAGGCCGACATCGTCGCCGCCGGCCACCGCTGACTCGCCAGGGCAGCACCATCACCGAACCCGCCCTGATGCCCGCACTCCATGACGACGTGGGGGTGCGCGCTCAAACGCCGGCGTCAGCCGCAGAAGGCGTCGTCCCGACCCGGAGACCGCTCGGTATGACCTCCGGTCACGGCGAGAAGTCGCCGTCCGGCGTGCTCCGGCCGGATGTTGGGGCCCTTGGCGGCCGTGACGTCCGGCCGGCGCGCGAACGTGTCGATCGCCTGCTCGTCGATCGTGATGCCGAGGCCCGGCGTGTCTCCGAGGATGAAGGCGCCGTTCTCGACGTACAGGTCGAGCGACATCCCAACCGGCGGGTACAGGTCCTGCAACTCGCTCGCCATGTGGTTCGGCACCGACGTCGCGGCGTGCAGCAGCGCGACCGGCGTGGTGCCGATCGGGCTGACCGGCAGGTCATGGGCGTGCGCCAGGGCAGACACCCGGAGGAAGTGGGTCACCCCCCAGACCGCGGCCGTCTGGACGATGTCGACTGCTCCCGCGGCCAGCAGCGGCCGGAACTGCTCGAGCCCGGTCAGGTTCTCCCCCGAGGCGACGGAGGCGCGGATCCCGCGGCCGACGACGGCCAGACCTTCGGCGTCCCACCGCCGGACCGGCTCTTCGATCCACGTGAGATCCAAAGTGCGCTCGAGCTCGCAGACGTGCCGGACCGCCTGCTTGCGGGTCCAGGCCTCGTTCACGTCGAGCATCAGGCCCGGCCGCAATCCCTGCCCGGCCTCGGTCAGGACATCCCGTACCAGCGTCAGGCGGTGCCGGTCGCGTTCGATGTCGAGGCCACCCTTGAGCTTGGCCGCCCGCAGACCGTGCTGGGCGTAGACCTGATAGACGGAGACGAGCTCGTCGTCGGTCAGGCCGATGTCGAGTCCCGAGGCGTAGGCGGGAACCCGCCTGTCCCGTCCGCCCAGCAGACGCCAGAGCGGTTCACCGGCCGCCTGTGCCTTGATGTCCCACAGGGCGGTGTCGAGTGCACCGATCGTGCCGAACACGGCGCCCGCGTGCCCCGCCTTGAAGGTCTGCCGCAGCATCCGGTCGTAGAGCGCCGTCACGCCGCGCGGATCCTCGCCCTCGATGGCGGCGAACACGGCGTCGATTTCCACGTGCGGCCCCAGGCCGACGCCGGTGATCCCCTCGTCGGTGTCCACCATGACGATCGGCACCGAGACGACTCCGTCGGGGAAGACACCGTTGGCGTCACCGACGGGACGGCCCCATTCCTGGACCGTCGTCATGGTCCGATACCCCGTGATCCGCATGTCAGCCCTTCGTGGAACCGGCGGTGACGCCGTCGGCGATCTGGCGCTGGAGGAACAGATACAGCATCAGCACGGGTATCGCGGCGATCAGGACTCCCGATGCGAAGGTGGGAATGTCGTCGGAGTACTGTCCGCGCAGTGAGTTGACCCCGATCATGAGGGTCCGATGCTCGGGCGACGGCATCATCAGCAGGGAGATCAGCACATCGTTCCAGCAGAACAGGGTGTCGAGGATTCCTACGGAGAGCAGCGCCGGAACGCCCAGCGGGAGCATGATCCGCCGGTACACCCCGTACACCGTGTTTCCGTCGATCCTGGCCGCGTCGACGATCTCCGCCGGAATGGTCCTGTAGTGGCTCGTCATCAGGAAGACGGTGAACGGGAGGAACTGCGCGACGTAGGCCAGGATCAGTCCCGGGTAGGTGTCGATGAGCCCGCTGTCGGCCATGACCCTGGTGAGCGGCACCATGATCACCTGGAACGGGATGAACAGCCCCGCGAGACAGCCCAGGAAGATCACCGAAGAGCCGCGGAACCGCAGTCGGCTCAGCGCGAAGCCCGCCATCGACCCCACCAGCAGCAGCAGGGCCACGGCGAACGACACGACGATGAACGAGTTGGCGAAGTACCGCGCCATTCCGGCGCCGCCCCACGCCTCGGCGAGGTTGTCCCAGCGCAGGGAATCCGTCGGGGAGAACCGGTCGAGGATGTAGTCGCGCCGGGTCTTCATCGCGACGTTGGCGGTGAAGACGAGAGGATAGATCGTCGCCAGCGCGAGAGCGGCCATCGGAACGGCGGCCACCCACCTGGCCAGACGCATGCCGGGCATCAGTCCTGCCTCCCCGCGCGGCGGAGCAGAGTGATCTGCAGGAGCCCCACCACGAGCATGACGACGAAGAGAACCGTCGAGGCGGCCGAGGCGAGCGCCGGCCGGTTCATCTGGCCCTGCTGGTGCCAGATGTAGTACTCCGGCAGGTAGGTCGATCCCTCCGGTCCCCCGCTGGTCATGACGAAGAGCAGGCCGAACATGGACGTCAGCATCCCGATCATCGTGGTCACGAAGACGAACTGGATGGTGCGCGTCAGACTCGGGATGATCACGTGCCAGATGACCTGGCGGAGCGACGCGCCGTCCACGCGGGCGGCATCCAGAAGCGAGGCGTCGAGGGTGCTGAATCCGGCGAGGAACACCACCAGGGCCATCCCGAACGTCGCCCAGATGTGCACGCCGACAACCGTGAACATGGAGACGCCTGGATCACCGAGCCAGTCGACCGGGCCGACGCCGATCGCCCCGAGGGCGGCGTTCAATGGGCCGTCGAACCCGAGCATGAGGTTGAAGATCGCACCGACGATCACCGGGGAGAGCACAGCCGGAAAGAAGTAGACGCTGCGGTAGACCCGGTGCCCGGGAACGCGCAGATAGATGAAGGTGGCGAGCAGGCCCGGAATCGCCACCGCCACGGGAAGCAGCAGCACCAGCAGCCCGACGTTGCGCAGCGCGGTATGGAACAACGGGTCGCCGGCCAGCTCCAGGTAGTTGCTCAGGCCGACCGGGGTCCCGTTGAGCTCGCCGTCGCCCGTGAAGGAGAAGTTGACCCCCAGGACCAGCGGCCACAGCCGCAGCACCACGATGATCAGTACGGCCGGGGCCACCAGGACGTAGGGAGCGAGACGTTCCGCGCGCGCCCCACGCGAGGCCGGCCGGGTAGCCGCGCCCTCGCGAGGTCCCCGCTGCGTCGTCGTCGCTCCGCCGGCCCGTCCGGAACCTGCCGGGCGGACCAACGGCGACGAGCCTCCGAGCGGCACGCGATCAGCCCGCCCGGTCGGAGGCGGCCAGCTGCTCCACCGCCTTGTCCACCGTGGTCGACCCGCTCAGGAGCTGCTGGGAGAGCCTTCCCATCAGGTCCAGGGTCTTGGATGACAGCGCGACGTGCAGGGCGGGCTTGCCGGATTTGATCTCGGACACGATCGTGGCGACGGCCGGGCCGGCCTGCGAGACGTCGATCGTCGTGTCGGACGCGATCGCACCGGCCTTGGAGTAGAACGCGGTCAAGGCGTCGGTCGAGGTCAGGGATCGCACCAGATCGGCGGCCAGCCCCGGATCCTTCGTCCACTTCGCGACCGCGTAGCCGATGCCGCCGTCGTACGGAAGGCTCGGGGTGGCCCCGTCGGCGACGACGGGGGCCTGCATGACGCCGATCTTGTCGGGCGGCAGGAACTCGCCGAAGTCCTTCCAGTGCCCGATGTCCGACATCAGCCCGATGATGTGGGCGGCCTTACCGGTCTCGAAGACTCTGAAGATGTCGGTGAACATCGCGGTGGAGTTGGCGCCCTTGTTGTTCAGCCCCTTGTCGTTGGCGTCCTTCCACAACTCGAAGATCCGCCTTACGTGGGGAGAGGTCCAGTCGCGCTTCCCGCCGATCCAGTCGTCGTACTCCTGCGGCGTCAGGATGCCGGATCCGAGGCCCGACATGAAGAACTGGATCCCGAAGCCTTCCTTGTTGCCGAGCGCGAAGCACGACGCCCCGGTCGCCTTCTTGATGGCGGCGCAGTCGCCGGCGAACTCGTCCCATGTCCTGGGCGGGTTCGCCGGGTCGAGACCGGCCTTCTCGTAGAGCGCCTTGTTGTAGTAGATCGGGTGTCCCTGCAGGGTCACCGGCGCGGCGTAGATCTTGCCGTCCTTGCTGAACGCGTCCCAGCCCGCCAGCCGGCTCTTGTCCCCGGCCACGTACTGGTCCAGCGGAAGGAGCGCGTCGACCCGGTCGCGGATCTGCCCGCCGCCGTTGAAGAGCATGACGTCGGGCCCCTTGTCGGACTGGATGGCCGTGCCCAGCAGGGTGTAGTACTGGTCGAACGGCTGGGCGACGAACTCGACGGTGACCCCGGGATGCCGCTTGGCGAAGTCGGCCTTCGCCTTCTCGATATACGCCGCCGCGGTCGGTTCACTCGACTTCCAGTCCCAGACCACGAGCTTCTGCTGCTTCTGCTGAGAGTCTCCGGACGGGGACTCCGTCCGTGCCGCGCTCCCGCAGCCGGCCACGGCCAGTCCCGCGACCATCACCGCCGACCACAAGGCCCTCTGCTTCATCGCTGCTCTCACTCTCCGAGAGCGGCCGGCGGACCCGGCCGTGTCCGGCGAAAAGGTAACTCGTATGACGTCTGACGTCAATAGACGTCGCGTATACTGGCGCGGTGGCGCTCCTTGGCCAGGGCCACCGGAGGGGGATATGACGGCATCGCAGGAAACGGCCGGCGGTACCCCGGCGCCACCGGCCTGGGTACGACGCCCGGCCAGCCTCGCCCGAGCGGTGACCGCCGAGCTGGTGGAGCGCATCGTACGCGGCGTGCACCCGCCGGGGACGCCGCTGCCCCCCGAGCCCGCGCTGTGCGAAGCCTTCTCCGTGAGCCGCACCGTCGTCAGGGAGGCCGTGAAAGTCCTGCAGGAGAAGGGGCTGGTACAGGTCCGCCAGGGCGCCGGCACGATGGTGACCCCGCCCGCGATGTGGGACATGCTCGACGAGCTCGTCCTCGCCGCGACCATCGCCGAGGACGAGAGCCTGGCGATTCTCGACGACCTCGTCGTGACGCGGCGTGTGCTCGAGTCCGACATGGCGAACGTCGCCGCCCGCCTGGCCGGGCCGGACACGGTCGAGCGGTTGCGCGCGCTGGTGGACCAGATGGACGAGCTCGTGGACGACCACGTCACGTACGCGGACAGCGATCGCGCCTTCCACGACACGATCATGCAGGCGTCGGGAAACCGCATCGCCCGAGGCGTCGTGCGGGCACTGGAGAGCCAGGTCGTGAACACCGCCCGCTACACGGGCCGGACCGAGCGAGCCCTGTGCGTGGCGTCGAACCTGGGCCACCGGCGCATCTACGAACGCATCGCCGCCCACGATCCCGAGGGCGCCGCCGAGGCGATGTTCAATCACATCACCGAGGCCTGGCTCGTCCGCCGCAGCGGACCGGCTGATCCCGTACGGCTGCGGCGTTAGGTCGCTAGTGGCCACCCCGCCCGGGCAGGGGCGGGGCGGCCGCCTGGCCTGACCACCCGTTCGCGTCCTCCGGAACGATTCGATCGCCGGGCGGTGAAAGTTTCATCGCGGCACGTCGGTGGTGACCACAGGCGCTTCCCTGGTCAGACGCGGGAGCGACGGTTCGTCCCGAGCAAGGGCCCCGCCGCGTCGGAAAGACCCGGTCTTGACAAATCTTGTCACGGTCATATTTGCTCCGCTGCACCATCGGCTCCAGCCTCCCGGAAGAAAGGAGATTCGATCACGGTTCGCCATGTGAGCGCTAACATGCCCTGCCGCGACCGGCCTGTCCCTGTGCGCCGGGCCGACGGGTTTCGATAGGCGGACCGCACGCCTGGTCGATCCGGATATTCACCGAGTCGGCGACCAGAAAAAGCCGGGACGACTGACGCGGTCACCCAGAAAAGGTGCAGGCAAGAATGGCTTCCCACCTACATGTGTCACCACGGGAACGGCAAAGGAACTTGCGTGATGTCGAGGCATAGGTCCCTCTTCACCGCTGTCGCGACTGCGGCATTGCTCGTTCTGGCTATGGCGCAGACGGCGCTGGGCGACAGCGCGACCACGTCGCCCGCCGGGAAGAGCGCCCTCGCTGCCACCGCGGGATGCGGCAAGACTCCGACGCTGAGAAGCGGTACGCAGTCGATTTCGACCAGCGGGAAAAACCGCAGCTACATCCTGAGAATTCCCGACGGCTACAACAACACCACGCCCTACCGGTTGATTTTCGGGTTCCACTGGAACGGCGGCACCGCGAACGATGTCGACTCGGGCGGAACCAGTGGGTACCCCTGGTCCTATTACGGGCTCAGGGCATTGTCGAACGACACGTCGATCTTCGTCGCGCCGCAGGGTGTCAACAACGGCTGGGCCAATTCCGGCGGTGAGGACATCACTTTCGTCGACGACATGATCCGGCGCATCGAGGCGGACCTCTGCGTCGACACCACGCAGCGCTTCGCCATGGGTTTCAGCCACGGCGGCGGCATGAGTTACGCGCTCGCCTGTTCCCGGTCGACGGTCTTCCGCGCGGTGGCGGTCTACTCCGGCGCACAGCTCAGCGGATGCAGCGGCGGCACCCAGCCCATCGCGTACATCGGGCTGCACGGCCTTAGGGACCCGGTGCTCAACATCTCTCTGGGGCGAGGGCTGCGTGACACGTTCGTCAGGAACAACGGCTGCACGCCGCAGAACCCGCCGGAGCCGGCGCAGGGCAGCCTGACGCAGATCGTCACCTACTACTCGGGGTGCCGGGCCCGGTATCCGGTCGCATGGGCGGCGTTCGACGCGGGTCACACGCCCAATCCGGTGGACGGGAAGTCCGGCGACTACGAACCCGGCGAGAAATCCTGGACCAGGGAAGTGGTGTGGAATTTCTTCACGCAGTTCGGAGGCGGCAACCCGCCGGCCTCACCCTCTCCCTCGCCGACGGCTTCTCCTACCGGCCATCCGCCGGCGACGAGCGCATTGAAGGGTGTGGCGTCGGGGCGGTGCCTGGACGTCAACGGCGCATCCCAGGCCAACGGCGCCCAGGCGCAGATCTGGGACTGCAACGGCCAGCCCAACCAGAAATGGACCCGCACCTGACCCCCGATCCCTTACGGAGCGGCCCGAGCCGTCCCGCGCGGGCGAGAGCCTCACACGAGCCGGTCCGCCCGAAACCCGCGCGGACCGGCTCGCCTTTTCCAAGTGCCACACGGCGGGGCGCCGCCTCAAGCGTCCCGCCCATCCGCCGCCATGCCTCGTCGGTGCCGGCCTCGTGGTCGTACCGGACGAAGACCGCCCGCACCCATGCGTTTGGAGAACCTCAATGGCTGATGTATCGCGAAGGCAACTGCTGAGACTCGGTGCGATCGGCGCCGGAGCCGCGATGCTGCCGGTGCAGTGGACGGCCACTGCGCGGGCCGCGTCGGCGCCGCCGCCGGAAGTACGCGCCGCCAACGATCTGGCGCTGTGGTACGACGGGAGCGCCGGCACGGACTGGCTGCGTGCGCTTCCGATCGGTAACGGCCGCCTGGGTGCCATGGTGTTCGGCAACGTCGACACCGAGCGGCTGCAGCTCAACGAGGACACCATCTGGGCCGGGGGGCCCTACGACCAGAGCAACACGAGGGGCGCGGCGGCGCTGGGGCAGATCCGGCAGCTGGTCTTCCAGAACCAGTGGAGCCAGGCCCAGAGCCTGATCGACCAGAACATGCTGGGCAATCCCTCCGCTCAGCTGGCATACCAGACCGTAGGCAATCTGCGGCTGACCTTCGGCAGCGCCGGCGGCGTGTCGGAGTACACCCGGTTCCTGGATCTGACCACGGCCACCACGACGACGTCGTACCTGCAGAACGGCGTCCGGTATCGGCGAGAGGTGCTCGCGAGCGCGCCGGACCAGGTGATCGCCCTGCGCCTGACCGCCGACAAGCCCGGGTCCATCACGTTCTCCGCGACGTTCGACAGTCCCCAGCGGACCACGCGTTCCAGCACGGACGGCGCGACGGTGGCGCTCGACGGCGTCTCCGGCGACCAGCGAGGTCTGTCGGGCAAGGTCAAGTTCCTGGCGCTGGCCCGGGCCGTCGCCGACGGCGGCAGCGTCAGCAGCTCCGGCGGCACCCTCCAGGTGCGGGGCGCCAACAGTGTGACCGTGCTGATCTCCATCGGCTCCAGCTACGTGAACTACAAGGACGTCAGCGGCGACTACCAGGGCATCGCGCGGCGCCATCTCGACGCCGTCAACGGCAGGACGTACGACGACCTGCGCGCCCGGCACGTGGCCGACTACCAGCGGCTGTTCGGGCGCACGACGCTCGATCTCGGCCGCACCTCGGCGGCCGACCAGCCGACCGACGTACGGATCGCGCAGCACGCCACCACCAACGACCCGCAGTTCTCGGCGCTGCTGTTCCAGTTCGGCCGCTACCTGCTGATCTCCTCCTCGCGACCGGGCACCCAGCCGGCCAACCTGCAGGGCATCTGGAACGACTCGCTGACACCGTCGTGGGACTCGAAGTACACCCTCAACGCCAACCTGCCGATGAACTACTGGCCGGCCGACACGACGAACCTGTCGGAGTGCTACGAGCCGGTGTTCCGGATGATCAACGACCTCACGGTCACCGGCGCCCGCACGGCCCGCGTTCAGTACAACGCCGGGGGCTGGGTGACCCACCACAACACCGACGGGTGGCGGGGCTCGTCGGTCGTCGACGGCGCGACATGGGGCATGTGGCAGACCGGCGGCGCGTGGCTGGCCACCATGATCTGGGACCATTACCTCTTCACCGGCGACCTCGACTTCCTCCGGCAGTACTACCCGGCGATGAAGGGTGCCGCGCAGTTCTTCCTGGAGACTCTCGTACAGGAACCGAACCTGGGGTATCTGGTCACGAACCCGTCGAACTCCCCTGAGCTGACCCACCACTCGGGCGTCAGCGTGTGCGCCGGCCCCACCATGGACAACCAGATCCTGCGTGACCTGTTCAACGGCTGCGCCAAGGCATGCCAGGTGCTCGACGTCGACGCCGACTTCCGTACGCGGGTCCTGGCCGCCCGGGACCGGCTGGCTCCGATGAAGGTCGGGTCGCGCGGCAACATCCAGGAGTGGCTGTACGACTGGATCGAGACCGAGCAGAACCACCGGCACATCTCGCACCTGTACGGCCTGCACCCCAGCAACCAGATCACCAAGCGCGGCACACCCACCCTGTACAACGCGGCGCGGCGGACCCTCGAACTGCGCGGCGACGACGGCACCGGCTGGTCACTCGCCTGGAAGATCAACTACTGGGCCCGGATGGAGGAGGGCAACAGGGCGCGCAACCTGATCGGCCTCCTGGTAAGGACGGACCGGCTCGCGCCGAACATGTTCGACCTGCACCCTCCGTTCCAGATCGACGGCAACTTCGGCGCCACGTCCGGCATCACCGAGATGCTGCTGCAGAGCCACAACGGCGAACTGCACGTGCTGCCCGCACTGCCGACGGCCTGGCCGAACGGGAAGGTGCAGGGCCTCCGGGGACGTGGCGGTTACACGGTGGACGCGACCTGGAGTTCCAACGGGGCCATCGAGATCCTCGTCAAGTTCGACCGCGACGGCACGGTCAACGTACGCAGCCGCATCTTCACCGGGACCTACCAGGTGGTCGACGCCGAGACCGGCGGTGCCGTCACCGTCACCAAGCCCGAGGCCGACGTCATCGCGCTGCCCGGCCAGGCCGGCCGCACCTATCGTCTGACCGGGTCCGGCGGCGGCACCACGCCGTCGACCTACGTGCGGATCGCCAACGTCGCCACCGGTCTGGCGCTGGACAGCGGCGGCAACGTGGCGTCGGGATCGAACCTCAAGCAGTGGAACTGGGACGGCAGCACGAACCTGCAGTGGCAGCTGGTCGACCTCGGCGGCGGGTGGTATCGCATCGTCAACCGCACCAACGGCATGGTGGCCGACAGCTGGGGCAACACCGCCAACGGCGCCAACGCCAGGCAGGCGGCCTGGAACGGCGGCAACAACCAGCAGTGGCGCCTCAACGACCTGGGCAACGGCCGCTACCAGATCGTCAACCGCGGCACCGGGACCGCCCTCGACGGCATGGGCTACACCACCGCCGGCTCCGCCGTCGGCATGTGGACGCCCAACAGCAGCACCAACAACCAATGGACGATCACCGCGGTCTGACCGACATGCGGCGCCCCCTGTCCTCGGGCCCGTGAAACGGTTGAGGACCACCGCAAGGGAGACCTTCCCGCGAATCCTCGGCAGCCTGCCCGGATTCGCGGAAAGGTCCTCGGCCCGCACCTGGCTGCTGGGGAACGTCCTCGATGTCATCGCCGGACTCACTCCACTTCTGTTGCAGCCGCATCAAGTTCTGTTCATTTGTGACGAAAGTCGTTAACCTCGACGCGATCGGTCTCACCGGTCCGAGCCGCATCTCCCCATCCAGGGGCCGTACCTCGTGGAGAGCAGAAGTGACGATGGCGCGCTGGTTGGGCCGGTTGCTTCTGCTGATCGTCGTGGGCGTACTGGCGCTGACCGCCCTGGCGGCGCCCGCTTCCGCCCACGGCCAGCTCGCGATGTCGACACCGGTCAAGGACAGTACGGTGCGCGAGCCGATGGAGTCCCTGTCGCTCTACTTCACCGAGGCTCCCGCCCCGAACGCGTACTTCGCGGTCACCGCTCCCAGCGGCGCCCGGGTCGACCAGCCCTGGACGCACGGTCAGCCCACACGTCTCGACAAGCCGGTCCAGGAGTACAACCTCGTCGACGGGGTGTGGGAACCGAGCGTGTACAACACCGGATTTCCAGCGGTGATCCCCGTCGCCTACTGGCCGGAGCGGGGCGAGTACGTCGTGCGGTATCTGTCGATCGCCTCCGACGGGGAGCCGGTGCGGGGAGAACTGCGGTTCACCTACAAGGGGAAGACCTCGGCGCCGCCCACGGGCTGGCAGGCTCCGGACAACGAGCCCGACTCCATCCTGCTCGCCTCGGCCGAGCCCGGCAGCGGCACCCAGGCCCCGGTGCCCGAGCCCGGGAGCGGCACCCAGGTCCCGGTAGCACAGACCGGTGGCAGCCCGGCGGCGATGGGCCCGGCGGTGCCCCAGGCCGGCGCCAGCCCGGCCGCGGTAACACAGGCAGGCGGCGGTCAGGCCGCGGTTCCCGAAACCGGCGCAACCGGCACGGCCGGCACCGCCGCCCGCACGGCGCAGCCTGCCGACTCCGGCACGGGGTTGTCGGTCTGGCTGGTGCCCGCGGTCCTCGTCGTGGGAGCGGGCGTCCTGGTGGTGCGGGCCGCGCGGCGACCTGCGCCCACCACCCCGGCGGCCCGGCGGTCCCCCGGCCGCCCACAGGCCAAGACGTCCGCACGCGCCCCGGCGTCACGTACTCCACGCCCCAAATCCACCAGGCGACGCTGACTCGTCCCACCCCCCTCAGGAGAGAACCCCCGCTATGACGTTCGCCCCTGCGCGCCTGCGCCCGCTGCTCGCCGCGCTCCCGCTCGGCGCGGCCCTGCTGATGGCCACGTCGGCCTGTGGCGGGTCGAATGCCGCCGCCCCCACCCAGTCGGCCGCCCAGGCATCCACCGAATCGACCGCCCCGGCATCCACCGAATCGACGGCCCCGGCTCCTGCCGAGTCGGCTTCCGCGGTCCCCAGCGAGTCGGCCGCCGCCCCCGCCGACCCGGCCGTGAAGGAGATCACGGTCACCGTCGCCGGTCGGAAGGTCACACCGCCGCCGGGACGGATCGAGGTGACCAAGGGCCAGACAGTGCGGATCACGGTCACCGGCGACACCGCAGACGAGGCGCACCTGCACGGGTACGACAAGGCCGTGAGCCTGCAGCCCGGCACCCCCGCGAGCATCGAGTTCGTCGCCGACCAGACCGGGCTGTTCGAGATGGAGACCCACGAGTCGGGACTGCAGCTGTTCCAGCTCGTCGTGCGTTAGGCCGCGGGAATGCTACTGGCTCACGGCATCGGCGGCCGCCAGGACCTGCCGATCCCGTTCTCGGCGGCGCTGACCGGCGCGGCCCTCGCGCTGCTGGTGTCGTTCGTGGCACTGAGCGCACTGTGGAAACAACCGCGCCTGGGCGGCGACTCTCCTGACGCCCGCTCGTTGCCCGCCGCCATCCAGACGGCGGTGACCGCGCCGGCCTGGCGGTGGATCTGGCGAATCGCCGCTCTCGTCGCCGCGGCCTACTTCTGCATCGGGTTGATCTTCGGTCCCGATCGGGCCGACAACCCCACGGCCGGGGCGTTCTACGTCCTGTTCTGGGTCGGCCTGGTGCCGCTGTCGCTGCTGTTCGGCCCGGTATGGCGCGCCCTGAACCCGCTGCGGACGCTGCACCTGCTGGCCTGCAAGGGACTCGGACTCGACCCCGAGCTCGGCCTGCGCCCACTGCCTGCGGGCGTCGGATACTGGCCCGCCTGCGCCGGCCTGTTCGCCTTCGTCTGGCTGGAACTGGTCGCCCCCGAACGAGCCACCCTGCCGGTCATCGGAGCCTGGCTCGCGGCCTACGCCGCGCTCACACTCGGCGGAGCGGTCGTCTTCGGCTCCCAGTGGTTCGACCACGCCGATCCGTTCGAGGTCTACAGCGACCTCGTCGGCAGGCTCGCCCCCCTGCACAGACGCCGCGACGCCGTCGTGGCCTGGCGCAACTCCCTCGACGGCATGGCCGGGCTACGACCCGCACCGGGACTGACGGCACTGGTGGTCGTGCTCCTGGGCTCCACCATGTACGACAGCCTGTCCAACGCCCCGGTATGGGTGCGCCTCATGCAGGAGAGCGCGGTGCCGGCCCCGGTCACGGGCACCGCCGGCCTGGTCACCGTCATCGCTATGGTGCTCGCGGCGTACCGGACCGCGACCACGCTCGCCGGCCGATGGGGCTCCGCCCAGCCCGGCACGACGGCAGGTGAGATCGCCCACTCGATCGTGCCGATAGCCGTCGGATACGTCATCGCCCACTACTACACCCTGTTCCTCCTGGAAGGGCAGCGGACCATCGCCCTGCTGTCCGACCCGCTGGACACCGGCGCCGACTGGCTCGGCACCGCAGGGTGGACCATCCAGGCGCTCGGCACCACCCCGGCCGGAGTCGCCACCCTCCAGGTCACGGTGATCGTCATCGGTCATGTGCTGGGCACCGTCCTGGCGCACGACCGCGCGCTGGCCCTGTTCCCCCGGCGCACCGCCGTCCTCGGGCAGATTCCCCTGCTCGTGCTGATGGTCGTCTACACCGTCGTGGGCCTGCTCCTCCTGTTCGCCGCCTGAGCGGGAAGGCGAAGGCCGGGAAGGGGAAGGTGCAGTGCGGTCATGCCGACTGCCTGAGCGACATCACCGCCCACGGCGCGAGGTCGACGTCGAGGTCGAGCACTCCGGTGCCGGGCACGGTCAGCGTGAACCTGAGGAGCGAGTCGGCGACTCTGCCCAGGTACTCGCTCTCGGCACGGGACAGGTTGAGGGGGGACCCCAGCCGGTACCAGGCCTCGGCGGCGTTCCCGTGCTCCCAGTCCATGATCTCGACGAGGAACGCGGTGCCCGGCTCCAGTCCGCCGATCGAGTGCCGGATCCTCCGGCTCGGCCCCATCTGGGCCAGCGCGCGCGTCGCCGCGTACGAGTTCCTCGAGCCGACACCCCTCATGGCCATGTCGTCGGGGTAGTTGAAGAACACCGCCGACACGGCCGACGTCCGGCTGTTACGGGTCACGACCCCGTCGGACGTCGCGAGGAGCAGCCGGTCGCCGAGCCGTTCCAGCATCGTGAACGCGTGGAACGTGGGCTTGTGAACGCCGCCCTCGTTCACGAGGCCGAACCCGCCGTGGAACGGCCCGATCCCGGCGCCCCCCTCCTCGAACACGTCCGTGAAGGTCCAGTAGGAGATCGAGTCGGCGAGGGTGGCGCACTTCACATAGGACCGCGTGATGGAGGTCGCCGCGAACAGCGTGTCGTGGATGAAGTCACGGGATGACGGCGACGTCGACCACTCCGTGATGTGGATCTCCGCGTCGGGATACGCGCTGTTGCTCACGAGCTTGCGAAGGAGGGTCAGGTCGTCGAACGTCGCATCGGCGTACCGCGTGATCTGCACCGCCTCGCCGTCGGCGCCGAACGCGAAGTCGGTGGGATAGGTGTGGGTCGAGATGAAGTCGATCGGGAGCTCACGCTCCGCGCACCAGGCGATGAAGTCCTCGATCCAGACCGGGCGCCAGTCGAGCGCGTCCACGTCGGCCGCGGCGGCCGTCTCGTGCGTCGCGGAGCGGTCCTCGACTTCGCCCTTGTAGCGGTCGTCGGGGACGAACACGCTCGTCGCGGGCCCGCCGACCTTCAACGCGGGATCGATCTTCTTGATCGCCGTCACGGTCCGCTCGTAGAGCTCGAAGTACTCCGTTTTCGTCCCGGTCCAGAAGTGGGGAACCAGGTTCGGCTCGTTCCACACCTCGAATCGCCATTCCCGGACCTCGTCGAGGCCGTACCGGCCGATCCAGTGCTCGACCGACCTCGTGACCAGCTCGACCCAGCGCGCCATGTCCTTGGGCGGGCTGCAGTGAGCGCCCCACCAGAACACCGTCTCGGTCACCGTCGCCAGCTCGCGCGGCATGAAGCCCAGCTCGACGAACGGACGGACACCGCGGTCCACGATGAAGTCGAACACCTTGTCCACGTAACTGAACGTGTACACGGGCGCGGCAAGGGGCGCGTCCTGGCCGAAACCGCCGCCGTAGCTCTCCCGGTACACGAACATGTCGTCGTGGAAGACGCCGTGGAAGCGGACGTACCGGAATCCGCATGCGGCGACGACCTCGGCGAACTGCCGTTGCCAGTCCGCGCGCAGCGCCTCGTTCGCCCGTCCGGCGCCGACACACCTGGACCAGACGTGCGGGAACGCACTCTCGTCGCACGACTTACCGTCGATCCTGAACCGGGATTCGGGCACACCGTCGCTCGTCATGTCTCACTCTCTTCTCAGAATCGTTTGCGGTGGGAGCTGGTCGTCTACGCAGCTCTCAGCCCTTGATGGCGCCCAGCGACAAGCCCGACTGCCAGTACCGCTGCAGGCTGAGGAACGCGATGACCAGCGGGACGATCGTCAGCAGCGCGGACGTGATCACGAGATTCTGGACGAGGGCGCCGTTCCCGGCCGACGAGCCCAGCTTGTTCCACTGGTTGATGCCGACGGTCAGCGGATACCAGGCGGGATCCTTGAGCATGATCAACGGCAGGAAGTAGTTGTTCCAGATCGACACGAACGAGAAGAGCAGGACGGTCACGCTCGCCGGCGCGAGCATCGGGAGCGCGATCCGGAGAAAGGTCCTGAGCTCCCCGGCGCCGTCGATCTTCGCGGCCTCCAGCAGGCCGGTCGGCACGGCCTCGGCCGTGAACACCCACATCAGGTACAACCCGAACGGGTTGATGAAGGACGGGACGAGAATCGCCCACGGGGTGTTGGTCAGGCCGAGCCGCGCGAACAGCAGGAACTGCGGGATCGCCAGGGCGATGCCGGGGACCGAGATCGATCCCAGGACGACGAAGAGGAACACCCTCTTGCCCCGGAAGTCGAGCTTCGCCAGGGCGTACCCGCCGAGGGCGGCCAGGAACGTCGACACGGTCGCACCCACGACGACGTAGAGAAGGGTGTTGACCAGCCACCGGGAGAAGATCCCGTCCTGGTAGCGGAACACCTCCACGATGTTGTCCCACAGGGCGAACTCGCGACCGGGCTCGAGCCCGAACGACGACACGAAGTCGGCCTGCGACTTGGTCGCGTTGACGACCAGCCACACGAGCGGCAGCAGGCAGTAGAGGGTGAACAGAGCCGTCATCACGGTGAGGGTCGTGCTCTTCCTGGGATTGTCCACCGTGGGGAGCCGGCGGCCGCGACCGGAATGACGGATCGGCGCGCCGGAGGCCTCCCCGGCCTCGGCCAGCGGGCTACTGATCGGACGCATTCCTCAACCCTCTGATCTGGACGGCGTAGGCGACGGCGATCGTGATCGCCGCCATCACGAGCGCGAGTGCTGCCGCATAGCCCTGCTGGGACCCGGTGAACGCCAGGTTGTACGCGTACAGGTTGGGCGTGTAGAAGGTGGTGACGCCGCTGTTCGCCACCATCGAGGGCAGGATCTGCGGTTCGTTGAACATCTGGAACGTGCCGATGATCGAGAAGATGACCGTGACGACCAGGGATCCGCGCAGTGCCGGCAACTTGATCGCGCGGATGACCTGGAACTCGTTCGCCCCGTCGATGGCGGCGGCCTCGTACAGCTCGCGCGGGACGGCCTTGAGCGCGGCGTAGAAGATGAGCATGTTGAAGCCGGTGAACGCCCACGTCACCATCAGCCCGATGGAGATGAGCGTGGCGCCGGGGGCGAAGGGGTCGATGTCCGTCCCCAGGGCGTCGTTGAGGCTGCCGAACAGGCCATACTTGACGCCGAGCAGGAATCCCCACATGAGTGTCGACACGATCGCCGGCACCGCGTAGGGCAGGAAGATCGTCGCCCGCATGAACCTGGTGCCGTGCACGCGCATGGAGTCCAGCGCGAGCGCCAGCGCCATGGCGAAGATCAGCATGATCGGCACCTGGACGAGAGTGAACCGCAGGACGCGTCCCACCCCGTCCCAGAACTGCGGATCCCGGAACAGCTTCCCGTAGTTGGCGAATCCGACGAACGTGGTGCCCCCGACGAGCCTGTCCTGGAAGAGGCTGAGGTAGGCGGCGTACAGGATGGGCACGATGAACACGAGCGTGAACAGGGCGCCGAAGGGTGCGATGAACGCCAGCCCGACCTGCGCCTTCCGGCGCCTGCCGGCCAGCGCCGGACGCCGTGTCCCATCCGGCGACGCCGTGGCCGAAGGGGTGACGTCGAACCGACGTGCCAGGTCCATGTCCGTGTTCCTTCCGACGTTCCTTCCGACGTTCCTTCCGATCCACCGCGTCGCCCGGGTCGCTTCTTCGCCGGCTGTGGTGAGGTGCCGCACGGCCCCCGCCCCGGTGAGGAAGTGCTAGTCCACCTCGAAGCCCTGCTCGTTGCCGTACTGGACGCAGCGCTGCTTCCACTGTTCGAGGATCCGGGCGAGCAAGACCTTGCCCGTGGTGTAGAACGGCGACGCGATGTCGCCGTAGATCGAGCGCGCCCACTCGAAGAACGGCGGATACTGCCAGCCGCTCCCGACGATCTCCGAGGCCTCCGCCAGCACGGCGCCCACCTTCTGGTCGCCGAAGTACTTGTTGACCTTGCTCTGGAACGCCTCGCTCTCCAGCACCGACGTGTTCGGCACGAAGGCGCCCGCGTCGACGCGGGACGACAGACCGCCGCCGTGCGTGAAGTATTCGAGGAACCTGAACGCCGCGTCCTTGTGCCCGGCCGCGGCCGGGATGCCGAAGGAGCTTCCGCCGTTCTCCGCTCCGACCTTGTCTCCCTGCTTCCACTGCGGCATCAGGGCGACTCTGAAGTCACCGGCGGCCTTCGGCGCGCGCTCGGGCAGCGTCGAGGTCAGCCAGCCGCCCATGGTCTGGGTGGCGAGGGTTCCGTCGTTGAGCGTCCGGTTCCAGTCGTCGGACCACCCCGTGATCTTGGTGTTGACCAGGCCCTCGTCGAGCATCTTCTGCCAGAAGGCCACGGCCTTGGTCGTGCCCTCGTCGGTGAAGTCGATGTGCACCTTGTTGCCGTTCACCGTGAACGGGCGACCACCGGCCTGCCAGATGAGCGACAGCAGGAAGAAGATGTCCCCCGTGTCCTGCGCGATGTAGTGGTCGCCGCCGAGCGCGCGAACCTTCTTGGCGGCCTCGTAGTACTCGTCCCACGTGGCCGGGGCCTTGCCGATGCCGGCCTTCTCGAGAGTGGCGGTGTTGTAGAACATCGCCGACGGTCCGTAGTCGGACGGAAGCGCGTAGACCTTGCCGCCGACCGTCACATCGCTCCACGCGGCCTGGACGTAGTCCTTCTTGAAGTTCTCGGCGCCGAACTCTCCGAGATCGGTGAGCTTGCCGGGAATGGCGAAGTAGGGCACCGCGAAGTACTCGAACATCACGAGGTCGGGTACACCGGAACCGGCCTGGATGGCGTTGTCGAGCGCCTTGTACTCGTCCTGGGACGAGCCCGCGTTGACGACCTCGACCTTGATGTTCGGGTTCGCGGCCTGGAAGCCGGAAACGGCCCGCTCGACCGTGCCGTCCCAGCTCCAGACCGTGAGCTTCACCTGTTCGTCACCGCCGCCGGCCGCGCTGCCGCCGCCTGCGCCGCCCGAGCATGCGGCCAGCGCGACCATCGGCACGAGTGCTGCGGAAAGGAGCCGTACCTTCCGGGAGAGCCACATGGGCCTCTCCTCTCGTCCTGAGGATGGTTTCGAAAAAGTTTCGCAACTTGTTCGGTCCTGCCCGGACAGTAAGGGGCGTATTTGGCGGTGTCAACGGCTGGACAAGAGAGAATGCCGTGGGAGCAAACGGCAGGCAGGGCCCGTGATAGATTTCGAAATAATTTCGAAGCCCGAAGGGAGCCCCGATGCCACGGCGAGGTCGTTCCGAGCGAGCCACCTTGGCGGATGTCGCCCGACTGGCCGGTGTCTCGCCGACGACCGCCTCGAAGGTCCTCAACGGGCGCAGCGACGTGGGACCGAAGACGCGCGCGCTCGTCCTCGGAGTCATGGCCGAGATCGGCTACAAGCCGACGGCGGCGCGTCACGAGCGAACACGGGACCGAACCCTCGTCACCATGCTCGACATCGTGGAGTCCCGTTACGCCGGGACGGTGCTCCAAGGGATACTCGTGGCCGCGACCTCCGCGCAGACCGAGCTCCTCCTTCGCCTGCCGCCCGGCGAGCCGATCAGCACGAGCCGTACGACGGCCCGCGCCTGGGTGGAGGAGCAGAAGGCGTCCGGTGTCGTCGGTATCATCGCGCTCGCCGTCGCCGTGCCCGACTCGGTGCTCCTCGCCGCGGAGGACCTCGAGGTGCCCGTCGTGACGATCGACCCGATCGACACGACGGAATCACGTGTCGTCAGCATCGGCTCCACCAACTGGGCAGGCGGTCGCTCCGCGACCGAGCACGTCATCAGGCTCGGCCACCGCAGGATCGCCTGGGTCGGCGGCCCGCTGGGCTCCGCCCCCTCGGTGGAACGCTTCCACGGATACCAGGCCGCGCTCGACTCGGCCGGCATCACCCCGGACCGCACGCTGATCCGCCATGAGGCGTTCTCCGTCGAGGCGGGACTCCGGCACGGCCGTGACATCCTCACGCTCGACGAGCGGCCGACCGCCGTCGTCGCGGGCAACGACGAGATCGCCGTCGGCGTCCTCGCCGCGGCCAAGGAACTTCACATCACCGTCCCCGGCGAGCTGTCGGTGACCGGGTTCGACGACACGCCGCAGACCGAGTGGACCACGCCCCGGCTCACGTCCGTCCGGCAGCCGCTCGTCGGCATGGGCCGCATGGCCGTCGAGACCGTCCTCGGCATGGCCGACGGCGTCCAGCCCGCCTCGCGGCATCTCCAGCTGGCGACGACCCTCACCGTGCGCGACTCGACGGGCCCCGTCCCGTCGTCCTGATCCGCCCAGGTTCGGACACCGCGTCGCGGGCGGGAACGCCTCGACGCCTCCTGGCTGTCAGCGCACCTCAGATTCTGGGGGGAGCCGTGCTGTCGCGGATGGTGAGCGTGGTGGCGATCTCCAGGCCGACCTGTGGCGGCTGCTCGCCCCGTCCGAGAGCCAGTGCCAGCTCCGTCGCCGCCGCCGCCATCTCGGTGAGCGGCTGGTGGACGGTGGTCATCGGCGGGTCGACCCAGGCCACGACCGGCAGATCATCGAAGCCCACCACGCTCAGGTCGTCCGGGATACGCAGGCCGAGCTCGCGCGCCGCCTTGTAGACGCCCAGCGCCTGCAGGTCGTTCGCGGCGGAAATGGCCGTGGGAGGATCGGGGCGGGTCAGCAGCTCCCGCGCCGCGGCGCAGCCGTCCTCGCGGGTGAGCGGAGAGTGGACGATCAGGCTGGGGTCCACCGGCAGTCCCGCCGCCTCCAGCGCCGAGCCGTAGCCTGCCAGCCGCGCGCGGAAGCACGACACGTCCTCCGGTCCGCCGATCATGGCGATGCGCCGGTGTCCCAGCTCGATCAGGTGGCGGGCCGCGGAGCGGCCTCCCCGCCAGTTGGTGGCGCCGACGAAGGGCACGTCATCGGGCAACTCGGTGGTCGGGTCGAAGACGACGAACGGGATGCCTTTGGCCCTGAGCTGGTCGCGCTCCGCCTCCGACAGTTGCGCCACTCGGCTGCGGGTGAGCATGGTCGTCGGCACCCTGGCCGTGCTGCTGGCGGCGGGGATGACGATGGCCGTCGCCGCCCAGGCGGCCGTGAGCTGCCGCGTGGCGTACGCGGTCTCGGCTCAGCGGCCGGGCGGTTTCACCGCAAATGTGACAGTCACCAACCTCGGTGACCCGGTCGACGGCTGGAAACTTTCCTGGGCGTTCCCCTCGGGCCAGCAGGTCACCCAGGCGTGGAACGCGACGATCACCTCGTCGGGCGCGCGGGTCACCGCGGCGAACGCGAGCTACAACGCGGCCATCGCGGCCAACGGGACGGTCTCCTTCGGCTTCAACGGGTCGTGGTCCGGCAGCAACACCGCACCGGCCGCGTTCACGCTCAACGGCGTCACGTGCAGCGGAGGCACCGGCGCCTCGCCGTCTCCCAGCCCGTCACCCTCAGCCAGCCCGTCGCCCTCAGCCAGTCCGTCGCGGTCCCCATCCCCGTCCCCGTCTGCCAGTCCGTCTTCGTCCCCCTCACCGTCGCCGCAGCCGGGCGACGCGATGGCCACGGTGGCCGCGATGCAACCCGGCTGGAACCTGGGCAATACCTTCGACGCCATCCCCGACGAGACGTCGTGGGGCAACCCGCCGACGACCCAGGCCCTGCTCCACCACGTGCGGTCCCAGGGGTTCAAGAGCATCCGGATCCCGGTGACCTGGAGCAACCACCATGGTCCCGCGCCTGACTACACCATCGACGCCGCCTGGCTGAACCGCATCCGCCAGGTGGTCGACTGGTCCCTGGCCGAGGGCTTCTACGTGATGATCAACCTGCATCACGACTCCTGGCAGTGGATCAACGGGTACCCCGGCGACCGTACGACCGTGATGAACAGGTACACCGCGCTGTGGAGGCAGATCGCCGGCACGTTCCGCGACCATTCGCCGAAGCCGGTGTTCGAGAGCATCAACGAGCCGCAGTTCACCGGCACCTCGGGAGACGACGAGAACTACCAGGTGCTGAACGAGCTCAACACCGAGTTCGTCCACCTCGTGCGCGAGTCCGGGGGCGGCAACGCCACGCGGCTGCTCGTGCTGCCCACCCTGAACACCAACGCCGACCAGGGCCGGCTGGACGCGCTGATGACCACCTTCAACCAGTTGCGCGACCCCAACCTCGCCGCGACCGTGCACTTCTACGGGTGGTGGCCGTTCAGCGTCAACATCGCCGGCGGCACCCGGTACGACACCAACGTCGAGCAGGATCTCGTCGGCAGCTTCGACCGGGTGTACAACACGTTCGTGTCCCACGGGATCCCCGTGATCATCGGAGAATGGGCGCTGCTCAACTACGACCACACCCGGCCCGGGAGCATCGAACGCGGCGAATTCCTGAAGTTCATCGAGGCCGTCGGCTATCACGCCCGCATCCGGAAGCTCACCACAATGCTCTGGGACGCGGGTCAGTTCCTGAACCGCAACGAGCTGCGCTGGCGCGACCAGGGCATTTACGACCTGATGAAGAGCAGCTGGACCACGCGCTCCGGCACGGCCTCGTCCGATCAGGTGTACGTGCCCCGCAGCGGTGCGATCACGAGCAAGACGCTCACGCTCAACCTCAACGGCACTACGTTCCAGGGCCTGCGACAGGGCGACACCAGCCTCGCCGAGGGCGCCGACTACACCGTGTCCGGCGACACGCTGACCCTCACCGCGGCGGCCCTCACCCGGCCGGCCGGGAACCGGGCCTACGGCGTGAACGCCACCATCGAGGCCCGCTTCTCCCAGGGCGCGCCGTGGCCGATCGGCATCATCGCCTCCGACCCGCCGACCCAGGCCGCCGCCACCGGCACGACCAGCTCGTTCGCCATCCCCACCCAGTTCCACGGCGACCAACTCGCGACCATGGAGGCCAGGTACGCCGACGGCAGCCCCGCCGGGCCGGCCAACTGGACCACGTACAAGCAGTTCTGGGACCACTTCCAGCCCGACTACAACGCCAACAGCATCATCCTCAAACCGGACTTCTTCGCCGAAGTCAAGGATGGCCGCGTCACCCTGACCTTCCACTTCTGGAGCGGGGCGAAGACCACCTACTACATCACCAGGTCCGGCACCACGGTGACGGGCGGCACCTCCTGACAAACAATCGAGGAGGAGGGCCGGGTCGCCCGGCCCTCCTCTCACACCACCCCATTTATCCAGCCCCCGCAGCCGTTGCGACAGCTCCGCGCGATGGAAGCAGGCCATCCATCCCTGGCGCGGTGCTCCAGCTGACCGCAGCGCAGGCGCCGTCGAGGCCGATCTCGCGCGCTCCGTCTGAACAGGCGCCGAGCGTGTGCGCCTGCCGAAACGACATCCCTGCAGTCCACACACCTCAGTGAGCCAGCCGCCATAGTGTCGCAGTTGCGAATAACTTGCAATAAGGGCCGTGGGCGCTCTACCTTCGCCCCATGAAGATCCTCCGTGCCCGGTTCGTCACCCTCGCCCGGCTCGGCCTGGTGGCGGCCCTCGGCCTGTCCGCCGCCTGCTCGGCACCGGCGTCACCCGGCACCTCGCCGAGCAGTCCGGGGACGAGGGACACGTTCGTCCTCGGTCTCTCCTCTGAGCCGGACACACTGAACCCGGTGCTCGGCTACGAACCCGATGGCGGGGGCCTGCTGTTCGACGGTCTGGTCAGACGTAACGCGGACCTCACGCTGGCGCCGGCGCTGGCCGAACGAGTGCCCGACGTCAAGGGGACGACCGTTGCCTTCACCCTCCGCGAGGGCGTGCGGTTCCACGACGGCACGCCTCTGACCAGCGACGACGTGGCCTACACCTACCAAGCCGTGCTGGACCCGAAGAACAACTCCAGCATCCGGGGTGACTACACCGCGATCGAGTCCGTCGAAGCACCCGATCCGGCCACGGTGGTGTTCCATCTCAAGCACCCCTACGCGCCGATCCTGCAGCGCGCCACGCTGGGCATCGTGCCGCGGCATCTGCTGCAGGGCCGGAGCCTGGACAAGGCCGCGTTCAACACCAGGCCCGTCGGAACGGGGCCGTACCGTTTCGTGTCCTGGACTCCGGGTGACAAGGTCGTTCTGGAGGCCAACCCGTCGTACTGGGGAGGCGCCCCGGCGATCAAACGCCTGGTCGTGGCGTACTCGGCCGACGACAACGTGCGCGCCACCCGGATGGCGGCGGGCGAGTTCGACGCCACCGAGTTGCCGCCCAAGGCGGCCGCCCGGTTCGAGGGCCAGGCCGGCCTGACCGTCCACAGGGTGCCGAGCGCGGACTACCGCGGCGTGATGTTCCCCCTGGACGCGCCGGTCACCGGCGACAAGGCCGTCCGCAAGGCGCTGAGCCTGGCGCTGGACCGCTCGGCCATGGTCGGCACCATCCTCGCGGGTGCCGGCCGGCCCGCCTTCGGTCCCGTCGCGCCCGGCACCACCTGGCACAATCCGGCCGTGGACGGCGCGCCCACCCCCGACCGCGCCCAGGCGGCCAGGCTCCTCGACCAGGCGGGATGGAAGCCGGGCCCGGGCGGCGTCCGGGTGAAGGACGGAACGCCCGCCTCCTTCACGCTCATGTATCCCGCGGGCGACTCCCTGCGGAAGGATCTCGCCCTCGCCGTCGCATCGGACGCCAGGAAGATCGGTGTCGACGTACGGCTGGCGGGGCTGGACTGGGACGCGATCGAACCTCGCATGGCCGAGGACGCGCTCATCATGGGGTACGGCAGCCCGTACGACCCCGACTACACCAACTTCGAGACGTTCCACTCCCGCTTCTCGGGCCAGGGCCTGTTCAATCCCGGCCACTACAAGGAGCCGGAGGTCGACGCCCTGCTGGAGAAGGGGCGGGCGGAGGCCGACCCGGCCGTGCGCAAGCAGACCTACGACGCCTTTCAGCAGCGCATCCGCGACGACGAGGTCTGGGCCTATCTGGTGTATCTCCAGCACGTCTACGTCGTGCGCGGCAAGTGGACCGGCATCGCTCCGGCCGTGGAAGCGCACGAGCACGCCACCGGCGGGTTGTTCCGCACCCTGCCCGAGTGGAAGCCCGCCGCATGACGCGCGCCCTGGGACGGATGGCGGCATGGAGGCTGGCGTTCACCGCGCCGCTGCTCCTGGTCGTCACGCTGGGGATGTTCGTGCTGGCAAAGGCTTCGCCCTTCGATCCGGTGCGGCAGTATCTCGGCGATCGGGCGGTGACCACGAGTCCGGAGATCGCCCGGCGGATACGGGCCAACTGGGGTCTGGACCGGCCACTGGCCGAGCAGTATCTCACCTGGCTCGGCAACCTGCTCCGGGGCGATCTCGGCGAGTCACGGAGCATGCACCGGCCGGTCGCCGAGCTGATCGGGGAACGGCTGGGGTGGACCCTGCTCGCGGTCGGCTGCGCCACCGTCGTGATGCTGGCCGGGAGCCTCGTGCTGGGAGCCCTGGCGGCCTGGCGTCGTGGCTCCTGGGCCGACCGGCTCATCAGCGGCACGGCTTACGCCAACGAAGCGGCTCCGGTGTTCTGGACCGCGCTCATCGTGATCTGGATATTCGCCGTGAAGCTGCGATGGCTGCCTCCCGGCGGGCTCACCGACGCGGCCTCCGGGACGGTGGCGCCCGCCGACGTGCTCCGCCACATGATCCTCCCGGTGGCCGTCCTCGCGTTCTCGCAGTCCTCATGGCTGGTGCTGTTCGTCCGCGAGTCGCTGATCACGACCTTGCGGGAGGACTTCGTCATCGGCGCCCGGGCCCGTGGCCTGCGCGAACGCACGGTCGTCGTCCGCCATGCGCTGCGGTCGGCGCTGCTGCCGTTCGTCACCCTGCTGGGAGCCCGCGTGCCCGAGCTCGTCACCGGGGCGATCCTCGTCGAGACCGTCTTCTCCTGGCCCGGAGTGGCCTCCGCGTCCGTGCAGGCGGCGCTCGCCGCGGACTTTCCGCTGCTCGCCGCGCTCACGCTGCTGGCAACCCTGGCGGTGGTCGCCGGCAACCTGCTCGCCGACACCGCGTACGTGATCGCCGACCCGCGGGTGCGGGTCCTGGGAGTGAGCTGATGGCGACGCGAGAAGAGCTTCGCTCCATGCCGGGTGGGCTCACGCCTGCCCGTCGCCGCTTCCCGCGCGGCGCCGCGGTGACGCTGGCGCTGCTCTGCCTCGCCGTGGTCCTCGTGCCGGCGTTCGCCAGGCTCGACCAGCAACTGGTCGACCTTCACTCCGCCTCGCTGCCGCCCTCGCTCGCGCATCCGTTCGGCACGGACGAGGTGGGCCGCGACGTCCTGCTGCGCGCGGTGTACGGCCTGCGCGTCTCCGTGCTCGTCGGTCTCGCCGCGGCCGCCGTCTCCGTCACCATCGGCACCCTGGCCGGGCTCGCCGCCGGAGCGGCCGGCGGAACGCTCGACCGGCTCATCATGAGGGTCGTCGACGGCTTCAACTCGGTGCCGCACCTGCTGTTCGGCATTTTCATCGTCGCGCTGTTCACCCCCAGCACCACCGCCGTCGTCGTGTCGGTCGCGCTCACCCACTGGATGACCGCGGCGAGGATCGTGCGTTCCGAGGTCCTGACCCTGCGCGCCCGGCCGTTCGTCGACGCCGCGATCGGCGGCGGATCGGGCCGGCTGCGGATCGTGCGCCGCCATTTCCTGCCTCACCTGACACCGCACATCACGCTCGCCGCGGTGCTGATGGTCCCGCACGCCGTCTGGCACGAGACCGCCCTCAGTTTTCTCGGCCTGGGACTGCCGCCCCACCTCGCCTCACTCGGCAACATGATCAACGACGGCGCCCGCTCCCTGCTCGCCGGCAACTGGTGGGCCTCGCTGTTCCCCGGCCTGTTCATCTTCCTGCCGACCCTGGCGATCTCCGCGCTCGCCCAGTACGGGCGCGACCGATCCAGCCCGCGTCGGCGATCGGAGCTGCAGCTGTGACACCTCTCCCCCGCCTCCGCGTCGAGGGCCTGTCGGTCCGCTTCCACCTACCCGGCGCGACCGTGCGGGCCGTCACCGACGCCCACTTCGAGGTGCGAAGCGGTCAGTGCGTCGCCCTCGTCGGAGAATCCGGCTGCGGCAAGTCCGTGATGGCCCACGCCCTCCTGGGGCTGCTCCCCGGCAACGCCTCGGTCGAGGGCGCCGCCTGGCTGGAGTCCGGCGACGCACCCCCCGTGGATCTGGTCGCGGCACCGGAGAAGGTCCTCGCACGCACCATACGGGGCCGCCGCGTCGGGCTCGTCCCGCAGAGTCCCGCCGCGCATCTCACCCCGGTGCGCACAGCGCGCGCCCAGCTCACCGAGGCCCTGCGCGAGCTCGGCAACCCCGATCGGGCCGACGCGCTGGCCGAGCGGGCGGGTCTGCGCCCGCCGGACCTCGACCTGTATCCCCACCAGCTCTCCGGCGGGATGGCGCAGCGCGTGGTCAACGCGATCGCCCTCGCCGGCGACCCGTGGCTGATCATCGCCGACGAGCCGACCAGCGGTCTCGACCGGCCCCTCGTCGACGCGACCATGACCGAGCTGCGCCGCCTCGCCGACGACGGCAGGGCCGTCCTGCTCATCACTCACGACCTGCGTGCGGCGCAGCAGGTCGCCGACCACGTCGCGGTCATGTACGCCAGCCGCATCCTGTCCGTCGAACCGGCGGCGGACTTCTTCACGCGGCCTCGTCATCCGTACGCCGCGGGGCTGCTGGACGCGCTGCCCTCACGGGGCTTCGCCGCCATCCCCGGCCAGCCGCCCGAGCTCAGCGACCTGCCCGAAGGGTGCGCCTTCCGGCCGCGCTGCGCCAGGGCCACCGACGACTGCGAACGGCTGCCCCAGCCGCTCGGCTCCGGCCGGGTGGCCTGCCATCATCCTCTGGAGAACCATGCTGCGCGCTGAGGACGTCGTCGTCTCCTACGGCCGCCGGCGGGTGCTGGGCGGCGTCGGAATAGAGGTGCCGCCCGGACGGGTGACCGGACTCGCCGGGCCGAGCGGCTGCGGGAAGTCCACACTCGCCCGCGTGCTCGCCATGCTGCTGAAACCCGCCGCCGGTCGGCTCACCGTCGACGGCGTGGGCGTCCGCCGCTGGCGCCACCGCGTCCCGCGCGAGCTGCGCGGTCAGGTCGCACTGATATTCCAGCAGCCCCGGCTCGCCGTCGACCCCCGCTTCACCGTGCTCGACGTGATCGCCGAACCCCTCCGCGCCACCGGGCAGCCGGTCGAGCGCGCGCGAGAACTGGCCGAGGAGATGGGCCTCACGCCCGAACTGCTCTCCCGCCGCCCGCATGAGGTCTCCGACGGTCAGCTCCAGCGGGCCTGCGTCGCCCGGAGCCTCGCTCTCCGACCCCGTTACGTGATCTGCGACGAGATGACCACCATGCTCGACGCGTCCACCCAGGCCCATCTCGTCGCGCGGCTGGAGGCATACCGCCTCGAATCGGGGGCCGGAGTGCTGGCCGTCACCCACGACGAGGAGTTGCTCGACCGCTGGACCGGACCGTCCGGCGGGTCCACCCATCACCTGTCCGCGGCGGCTCCTGCCATCCGAGGAACCGCTGCGACGGAGACCTGACAGGTCAGCACGGGCCCTCACCGCCGTGCGGAGCCGTCCGCACCCCGTAGCCAGGCTCCACTTTGAGTCCGAGCACTCCGCCGTTGCACTCGAGGTAGACGGTGTCCCTGTCGACGGCCATGCCGCGGGGCGAGGACGGCAGCGGCACCTGTGCCCGCAGAAGCGGCGGCCCCGGCCATACGATTTCGAGCGTCTCGTCATGCAGACAGCACAGGAAGGGGTCACCCCCCTGTGTGATGCCGAAGCGGAGTCGACTCAGGTTGCCGCCGGCATGGTGAATCGTGTGCAGGAGCTGCCCGGTGACCGGGTTCCACAGGCACAGATCGGCCACGCCTCGCGCGAGGTGCAGGCTGGCCAGCAGTGGCGTGCCGTCCCGTAGCCTGCCTCCGGCCAGGCCGATGATCCACTCATCGGTCCCGCGCGACAAGTCGTGCCGCAACTCTCCCGAGCCCGGGTCCCAGCAGCGGAGCGTGCCCCCGCGGCTGCCGGTCGCCACGAAAGGACAAGCCTCGTCTCCCGAAGCCAGTGTGGTGATCGCACCCGCGTGGCCGGGCAACTCGATCCCCGGCCCCACCGGCTCGCAGGGCCAGAGCCAGGCGGTGGTCACCGTTCCCTGAGGAACAAGCCGGTCGGTTCCGGCGACGAGGAAGAGCCCGCCGTCGGACATGCGACCGAAGTGAAGACGGATGATCCGACTGGCGGGTCCGGTGAGCGTGAACGGCGGATCGTCGTCCATCAGATCTAGCGAGGGGACTGCCGGATTCATCCGGCAGGGGAATCGCTTCCCTGATACCGTCTTCGCGTGCCCAGAAGGGGCATCGGTCAGGGCTTCGCCGTCGCCTACTCCGGCTACCTCGGCCGGGGAAAGCGAGAAGCCGTCCTCTTCAGGGGACGGAGGAGTCACGGGCGTGTGCACCCGCACGGCGCCGTCCCGGACCACGGCCAGCAGTCGCCGCCCGGTCCGGGAGGTCGCGCCGGCGATCGGGCTTTCCCCCTGGATGAAACGGCGCTGCACGCCGGCCTCGAGATCGAGGATCCGTACGCCTTCTTCGGAGGCGTAGGCCAGGTGGGGTCCGGACCAGGTGACGAGTTCCGCGGTCTCGTCGGGGACGGCGGGCAGGGGCTGCCCGCGGAGTGCCGCCTTCACGGGGTTCCAGACTCGGATCGTGGCGTCCTTCCCGGCCGTCACCACGTGCGCACCCCCGGCCAGGCGGACGACGGTCAGCCCGGCGACCGGGCCGCGGTGCGTGTGCTCAGCCAGCTCGTGTTCCGCTGCGGACAGGTCCCAGATGCGAGCCTGTCTGGCACCGCCTGTGAGCAGATACGCTTCGCCGTCACGGTGCCTGCCGAAGGCCATGGCCGGGCCGAGCAGCGGGCGCACGTTCTGAGCGTCGGGAAGGACCGCGGTTCTGCGTCCGGTGCCGGCCTCCCAGACGTGGATCACACCCAAGGCGTCCAGTGCGGCGACCAGGGGGACGCCCTGCGATGTCACCACCACCTCGTTGATCGTCGGACCCTCGTCGAGGAGCGTGGCTGTCAGCGTGCCGGTGGCCGGATCCCACAGACGCACCGAGCCGTGCAGGTAGCCGCCCGCCAGATACGGCCGTCCCCGCTCGTCCTCGCCGAATTCCGCGCAGGTGAGAACGTCGTCCCCCGGCAGGGCCCGCAGCACCCCGCCGGCGGCGTCCCAGAGCACGCAGTGTCCCTCGGTCATGCCGTGAGTGATCAGCAGGTATCCCCGGCCGCCCTGCACCCTGAGGTTGAGGGCACCGGGAAAAGGGAGGTCGGTCACGTGCAGGCCGCTTGCGGCATCCCAGATCCGGACAGTGTCTCCGGCCGCCACGCCGACCAGGTCGCTCTCATGGGGGCCCGCGACGACGGCGATGGACGTGACGGGAAATCCCGGCGGTTCGTGCGTCCGGACGCCGCGGTGCGCGTCGATCGCGGGCTCCCAGACCGCGATCTCGGTCTGGCTCGCGGCGGCGAGGAACGGCCGGTCGCGGGAGATCCGGCCGGCCGCCAGACACGTCAGTCCCCGGGGAACCGGCCATCGGCTGATCGGGTGGCCCCGCAAGATCAGATCCCAGGTCAGGGCGGTTCCCCCGAGGTCGGCGCTGGCCAGGGCGGGGAATCCGGCGTGGTCGGTGAACAGCGTCAGGGCGCTGATCATGTCAGCGTGCCCGGGCAGCGCGTTCAGGAGGGTGCCGTCGGCGGGGTCCCACGCCTCGAGAATGGGACCGGAAGCCGTCAGGCCCAGCGGCTCGCCTGTGTGGTCACGAGCGGTCGCGACGGCGTTCACCCAGACATCCCGATCGAACATCACCAGGTGGTCGTCCCGTATCCGGAAGGCGGCGGTGACGCAGGTGACCGGCGCCCCCGAGAACCGCTCAAGCAGGTCGGCGAGCGGACGGAGCGAGCCCCGTGACCGGGCGAGCAGGCCGATCAGGAAGGCGCGGCCGGGCGGACCGAGATCAGGGAGGCGGTGCAGCACCGGGCGCAACACGCGCTGCAGTGGCCGCAGCTCCGGCGAAGAGCCCAACGCGGCATGCAGGGGTTCGGGGTCGCATTCCGCGAACAGGCCGGGATCATGAGCCAGGTCGGGCAGGACGCCGCCGAGAGCGGCATGGGCGGGCAGGGATCGTCGCAGGTAGCGGCCGGCGCGGCTCCAGTCGCGCCCCTCGGGGGTGTCGAGCGTGCCGGTCAGGGCGGCGGCCGTCTGCCGGTGTCTCGCGACCGCCTCAGCCGGGGGGCTGGTGAAGTGACGGGCCAAGGCGTCGTGATGGAAGCGGTAGACGGGCTCGCCATGGGGGTCCAGCATGCCGATCAGGTGGGTGGAGATCCGATGTGCCAGCAGGGCGTCCACGTCCTCGGCGGTGTACCGCTCGCCCTCGTCGTTGAGCCGAGTGGCCAGATAGGCCCATAGATCACCATCTGTGACGTGCTCGCGCGGAAGCCCGGCGCCCTGGGCGTACGCGAGCGGCCGCATCAGTGAGTGGATCCGGTGGAAGCCGCCCTGGCCGAAGGCGGCCTCGAGTTCGGCGGTGAACGCCTCACCGATGGTGCGCGGGAAGCCGTTGCGCCATGCGGCGGTCGTGGGATCGACAACGGCCCGATCGTTGGTGTGCTTGCGCGCGACCAGGCCGGCGAGCAGGAAGATGTTGCGAGCCTGCTGTTCGATGGCCCAGGCGAGCCTGCGGCGCGCCTGTTCGTCGGTGGCGTAGGGGTTGCGCTGCCCGTTGTCGTTCACGGGGTCGGCGAGCAGCAGGCCGACATACGCCGCCATGTCGCCGCGTGCCAACCATCCGCCGTTCAGGTCGTCCAGGTCGACCAACTCGTGATCACCGGCGGCCAGGATCGGCGGCAGGAGGTCGTCACGGCGTGCTCTGCCCTCGGCGCCCTCCCCCGCGTGGAAGTCGACCGGCTGGCGCCGGGTGGCCACCAGCAGGCGGACCACCCCGCGCTGGGCGGCCTGGGCCAACGGCCCGATCACCTCTCTAGCGAGGCGATGCGGTTCGTCCGCCTCGTCCACCGCGTCGAAGGCGATCACCGGTGGGTCCTGCTCCGGGGAGCGGTAGTAGAGGTCGGCCAGCGGCTGTCCCGCATCGAGACGCAACGCCCTGCGCACGCGGGTTTCCAGTTCCGGCACGCTGCGGCGGCGAGCCCAGATGGCGTCGGCGAACGTGAAGCCGTCGGGAGGCCGCTGGTCCTCGGGCGCCTCTCCGGCCTCGCTGTCGTGCATTCGCCGGAAGTCGGGAGCGGTGAGGGCGACGGTACGGGCGACGACCGTGCTCTTGCCCGACCCCGGAGAGGCCGTCAGCACCAGCACGGGAACGTCGTTCGGGTTCCGCAGCCATCGCGCCAACCGCCGGTTGACCTTGCGCCGTCCGGTGAACAGCCAGCGCCGTCCGGAGCGGAAGGGCTGGGAAACGCCGCCGGTGGTCGGCGTCCCCTGGGCGAGCGGAGCCCACCAGCCGTCCATCTCGACGGGGTCGATGCCCGCCAGATGATGACGGGGATTGGGAAGACAGAGGTTCCCGCCGACCTGCCCGACCGTGACCATCTCCATGACCTGGTCGGTCAGGTGCTCGCGCATCCGCTCCACCAGCACCCCGAGCTCGAGGTACGGCGTCGTACGGTCGGCGACATCCCACGCCTGCACCACCTGGCGGAAGGCGGAGGCGAAGACCCGGACACCGGCCAGGTCCTCGGCACGGGCCGTGGCGACGATGTGGGTGCCCGTCCGCTCCCCCGCCTCCAGGAAGTGAGCCGGCAGGTGGGCCCGTATCTCCTCGACCGCCGTTTTCAACCCGGCCCCGGCCCCGCACATGTCCAGCACGAGGAACAGGTTGCGGAACCGGTCCTGCGCGTCCAGATCGGCGAGCGACCGCAACAGGTCGGCCATGGTGAGCGCCGTCGAGGGCCGGGCGCGGTCCGAGTCGACGGTGTAGGCGTAGAACCGCCGCCCACCGCCGTCGGCGAGTTCCTTGAACCCGCCGTGCCCCGTCACGTAGACCGCGAGGACGTCGTCCGGTCCCTTGGTCGCGAGCCACTCGCGGAAGTCGTCCTGGGCGTCCCTCGCCGAGGGGTCGCGGTTGATGCGGTGACGGTGACGGGGATATCCCAGCGTTTCGAATGCCGCCCGGACGTCGGTCACCTCCTGTTCCAGGTCCAACGGGGCCAGGCCGGAGCCCGGCTCGTACGCGCTGCTGACCAGCATGTACAGATGGCGTTCGCAGCCGTCCCTCACCTCAGCCATGGCAGGGCGCGTCCGGCCGGCGGAGCCGCTCCGACAGCACTCGCACCGTCGCGGGTGCGCGCAGGTAGCTGCGGGCGCTGTGTGCCCATGCGCGGAAAGGAGCCGCCTCGTCGGCCAACGGCGGGCCGAAGACGTCCTGGAGCCGCTTGGGCCAGGCGATGGGGTCGTGCCGGCTCGCCACATTCACCCACTGCTCGCATGCGCGGGGAAAGGCGGGCGCGGGGCGCAGCCGCCGGATGATCGGGTACGAGCCCAGCGGGGAACCGAGTGTCAGGAACAGGCAGCCCGCCCCGACGGAGGCGGAGGCGGGCGTATGCAGCCACTCGTAGGCGACGACGGACCCCATCGAATGCCCGATGAGCACCGTCACCGGATCGCTTCCCGCAACGGCGTCGAGCCGCTCCAGGATGAGGCGGCGGGCCTCGTCATGGGCGAGATAAGCATGCATGTGCCTGGCGAGCCGCCGGATGCCGGCTTCGCCCAGGCCTTGCAACCCCGGAGAGGCGGCCAGCCGCTGCACCGCACGCTGCGTCCACAACGGTGTGGCGGGGATGCTCACGTCTCCCTTGATTCCGTCAGGAGCGCCTTGGCCGGCCAGTGCGGCCTGCCACTCGGCCAGCAGCGCCGCCGGGCCGGGCTCGTTCTCGGGGTCGATCTCCCTGAAGTCGTCTCCGCACTTCCAATCGTCGCGCCGCTCCTCAAGCAGATCGGCGTAGTAGACCAGCTCGAAGGAGAAAGGTGAGGCGACCGCACCCGATTCGGCGAGGCCCCGCTGGAGGACCCCGCGCCATGTCGCCGCCACCTCGGACGCCTCGCGACGGTGCTGGTTGATCCCGTGAACACCGATCACCCGCATTCGCACCCTCCGGTTCCGGAATGCCTTGTCATTCGCGACCATTTGTGACGCCGCCGAGGCCCGCGCGTGGGCGCGGCGACGCGGACGGGCCCGGCGGACCCGCTCATTCGTCCAGGGCCGCGAGCGCCTCGGAGATACGGCGCCGATAGTCGTCCTGTCCGGCACGGCTGGGATGGAAAGCTCCATGCTCATCCGATTGCCCGGCCAAGGACTCCGAGAGGGTGACCACCCATTTCTCGGTACGAGAGGCGCAGTATCCGTGCGGCAGGAAATCGGACGCGAGCCCGCCGACATAGGTCCATCCGTTACCGCCTGCGGCGGCCCGCACCGCGTTGTTCAGCTTCGTGACGACTTCGGCCTCCGCCCACCTGGATTCGTCAGCGGACCAGAACGGAAGTATCGTGCAGTAGTCGCCCTTCTCATTGTGCAGCGGGTTGAAGTATTCGGTGAGGTAGACCTGCCCGTTCGGGGCGAGTTTCTCTTTCAGCCTGCCGGCGAGCCTGGCATAGCTTTCGGAGAGATTTGCCAGGGCTTCCGCCAGGCCACGCGCGGCCTTGCTTCTGGCGCAGTGCGTCGGCAGGAAGCACGCCGCGGCCACATCCGCGAAGCCGATGTCGTTGGCGCCCACCGACAGCAGTACGGCGTCCGGAGTCCTCTCCCCCACCAGGGCGTTCGCCACGTCGACCTGCGCGTGGAGCGGAACCCGCGATTCCCCGCCGCGCGGGTCGATCCCCTTGTACTCGCCGAGCAGCCCTCTCTCGATCGTCGCGCCCGAGCAGGCGAGGTCGACGAAGGTCACCGAGCTGCGCGGGTCGGACTTCTCCATCTCGAGCGCGGCCTGGAACCCGCCGGCCGCGGCCGAGCGGTGGCAGCGGCGGTCGATCCAGGGCGGGTTGCCCTCGCCCGCGGCCACCGAGTCGCCCAGCAGCACGATGAGCCTGTCGTCGATCTCGATCGTCCGAGCTCCGGACGAGACCGTGCGGCCGCCGGCGGCCGCGGTGACCTCGACGTCCTTGGGCCCCTCGGAGGGGAACTCCGCCGGCAACTCGCAGGTGCCGGTGCCGGACCGGGTGACGTCGCCGTACCGGAGGGTGTAGGTGAGCGACGGGTCGCACGCCGCCCTGCCGGGGAAGGCCACCTTCACCGTGGCCGGGTAGGCATCGGGGGTGACGCGCCCGGCCGTCGTCGCAGGCTCGCCGGTGAACCGGTCGGGCACCGTCCAGTCCAGCTCCAGCGGCCTGGCGCAGCCGTTGCCGTCGACCGGATACCCGGGGTAGGAGTCCGGGCAGCGATCGTCACCGTCGTGCACCCCGTCGCCGTCGGTGTCGGGGTCCGGATCGAGGCTGGGGGAGGGGGACGGGACCGGGCCGGGGAGCGGGATCGGGCCGGCGGAGTAGGAGTCACCGGCACCGGTGGACCCGGAGTTGTCCAGGACCACGACCAGGCGCTCGGTCCCCGCGCCGTCGCCGAGCACGACCGTGCTGCCGTTCGGGAAACGCTGGGTGTAGGGCATCGGCAGGGTGAAGGTCCCGGTGCCCGATCCGGAGGAGTCCGTCGTGAGGCCCGCCCCGCTCACCCGCAGGTCGTTGTCGGGGTAGCAGCCGGGCGCCTCCTCCCATGCCTCGACGGAGAAGGTGTGCGAGGGGTACTGGGTGTCGTCGACCTGGACGGTGACCTTGAGCTCGGTGGCGGAACGTTCGAGGGTCACCGTTCCGGCGGCCTGGTTCTGCGGCCTGCCGTCACAGTCGATTCCGCCCACTCGATACAACGTGGCGGTGGCCGTCGCCGCCGCGGCGTTCCCGGCGGTGACCGGCACCAGGGCCGCCGCCGCGGTCACCACGGCCACGACGAAGGCCCGAATCCGATGTTCCATGCGCCTTCCCTTCTCGGCGAGGAGTAAGGCGAGTACACGTCCGGGAGTGACGTGACGAAAGACAGCGTTTCGACTGACAGCCGAACGGGGGTCATGCGGCGAACCGGCGGATCACGCATGCTGAAAAGGCATGAGACTTCAACAAATCGCGAAGCCGGTGGTATAGGTGATGAATCACTCGAATCTACCGACTGATATTCCGGTCGGGATTTACACCGCCACCGCTGGGATATTCCATGTCGCCGGTCGTAAGATGAGGCCCCACGCTGTACATGTGCCTCATAGGCGAACGGTTGCCGCATGGCTTTCGATTGGCGTCTTTTTCCGACAAGCCACCGCAATCCCGCGGGTTGGGAGCTGGATCGGATCACCGCTTACTGCGGGGGTGCGATGCGCGGCGTCGTCGGAGTGGTCGCCGCGGCCGCCGGACTGCTGGGCGCCGCACCGCCGGTGTCCCCCGCCTGGCTGGGCCCGGCGATCACGCTTGAGCTGGCCTGGACCACGGTGTTCGTCTGGACGGCACTGCGCCGCCATCGGCTCGCCTCCTGGCCGATGGCCTGCGACATCGCCACCACCATCGCGCTGTGCCTCACCCAGGATCATCTGGTGTCGAGCGACGCGTTGCCGGGCGGGGCGAGCTGGGTCGCCGCGGTGACCACCATGACCATCGTCTGCGGCAACTTCACCTGGAGGCCGCACCTCGGCGTGCCGGCCGGTGGCGTCGTGGCGTCGGCGTATCTGGTCGGGGTGCAGCTCGCCGGCGCCACCGACGGCTACGTGACCGCGGGCATCCATCTGGTGCAGATCACCGCGACCGCCACGCTGATGACGCTGCTGCGTAAACAGTCCGGCCTGGCCGACGCCGAGCTGCGCAGACTCCGGAACGTCCAGCAGGCCGAGATCGTACGGCGGGAACGCCGCGCCGACGAGCGCGCGCAGAACCGCCGCGTGCACGACACCGCGCTGGCCACGCTCACCGTCATCGGCAGCGGCGGGATCGAAGAGACCTCCCTGGTGCTGCGCGACCGGGCCGCGGCCGATCTCGTGGAACTGGAGCACATGGCGACCGCCGCCGAGCCACCGGCCGGGCCGGTCCTGCTCGACGGGCGACTGCGTGCGCTGATCGCCCGCAGCGGCCTGCGGATCAAGGCCGAGCTGGCGCGGTGTCCGGTGCCCTGGGAGGTCGCCGAGGCGCTCGCCGGGGCCGCCGCCGAGGCGCTGAGCAACGTGGCCCGGCATTCCGGGGTGGACACGGCGTCGCTCCACGCGACCGTCACCCAGGACGAGGTCCGGGTCGAGGTCGTCGACGCGGGACGCGGCTTCGACCCCGGCCGCGTGCCGCCGCACCGGTACGGCCTGCGTGAGTCGATCGAGGGGAGAATGCGGGGCGTGGGCGGGAGCGCGCGGATCACCTCCGGCCCGGGCGGCACGAGGGTGACCCTCAGGTGGCGGCCGTGACCGGAGACCCGACGGCCTACGTCGCCGGGCGGTACGAGCGGGGCAGCAGCGTCGCCGCGCTGGTGATCGCCGCCTGCTGGCACGTCGGGTACGACCTGACCGCCACGGTCACCAACTGGTCCGTCTACCGCTGGCCCGCGGCCGTGGCGGGTGCCTGGCTCGCCTACGTCGTCATCGGCGTGGCGGGTGCCCACGCGCTGCTTCGCACCAGGCGAACGGTCACCGCCGTGTGGGGCTTCGCGGGCGCCGCGCTGGGCATCGACGTGATCGTGCTCGCCGCCTGCCCCCCTGGCGAGATGCTCGGACCGGGCGACTGGCCCTGGGGTTCCATCGGCTGGCTTGGCGTCATCCTGTTCTGGTGGCGCCGCGGCCCGCACGAGCTGATCGTTTTCCTGGCTCTCAACGGGGTCGTCATGCTGGCCGGCACGGCGCTGAACGGGGTCCTCGACCGGATCTCGCTAGCCAGGTTCCTGATGGTGCTCGTCGGAAGTGTCACGCTGCAGCTCGGCTACAGCGTGGCGACGCACGCCCTGACCTCGGCCGCCCGGCGTGCGGCACAGTTGTCGGCCGCCCGCGCGGAGGCCGCCGCGGCGCGCCAGGTCGCCGAGCAGGTGCACGCCGACCGGCTGAGCCGGTACGCGCAGGTGCGCAAGGCCGCCGCCGAGTTGCTCACCGCCCTGGCGGACGGGGCCGATCCCGCCGACCCGGTCCTGCGCCGCGACTGCGCGACCGGAGCGGCGTGGCTGCGCCGGCTCATCGCCGAGACCGACGACGTGCCCGACCCGCTCGTGCACGCGCTGCGCGCCTGCGCCTACGACGCCGAGCGGCGTGGAGTCGTGGTGTCCCTGCTGCCCCGCGGCACCGTGCCGGAACTCCCGCTCGACACGCGCCGCGCTCTCACCGAGGCCCCGCTGGAGGCGTTGAGCAGAGCGCGCAGCGAGGCACGCGTCACGGTCTTCGCGGGTGCCGGGGAAGTGGTGGTCAGCGTGGTCGCCGACGCCGACGACTTCCCGATACGCCGGATCGAGGGCGTCAGGATCACCAAGTATCGGGAAGGGGAAGTGCTGTGGGTCGAGAGCCGCTGGCCGGACCGGTGACGCTCGCGGTGGTGGACGATCACCCGATCGCCATCGACGGAATCCGCACCTGGCTGTCCCGGGATCCCCTGGGCCGCGTCGAGCTGGTCGCCAGCGGCGCGACCATTGAATCCGTCCTGCGGGGGCCGGGGGCGACGGCGGACGTCCTGCTGCTGGACCTCGAACTGCACGGTGTGATGGTGATCGACCGCATCGCCGAACTGTGCGCCGAAGGCCGGCGCGTCGTCGTCTACTCGGGGCACGAGGACGCGGAGACGATCCTGGCCGTGCTGGACGCCGGAGCCTCGACCTTCATCGCCAAGAGCGAGAACGAGCAGTACTGCGTGGACACCATCGTGGCCGCCGCTACCGACCGGCCCTCCGTTCCGCCCGTCATGGCGGGGGCGTACCTGTCCGACACCCGTCCGCAGCGTCCACGGCTGTCGGATCGGGAGCGAGAGGCCCTGCTGCTGTGGTTCCAGTCCATGTCGAAGGAGTCGGTGGCCCGGCGCATGGGGATCAGCGAGGCGACGGTGCGCCAGTACATCGACCGGGTGCGCGTGAAGTACGCCAAGATGGGCCGCCCGGCGCCGACCAAGACGGCGCTGCTGGCCCGCGCCATCGAGGACGGCCTGATCCAGGCTCACGAGATCCGCGAGTACCGCTCCTTCGCCAGCGATCCCGAAGCGGGCCCGTAACCACGACCTGCTCGTGACCCCCGGTGCTTTCGACTGTGACCCGAACGGGGGTCATGCGGCGAATCGCCCGGCCATACATGCTGAAAAGCACAGACCCCGGGCGATCAGCGTGCTCGCGACGGCGCCTCGGGTGACCGCGTTCCCGATGAAGGGAGGGGTGCACAGGTGTCTGCGGCAGGCGTCAACGTTCGCGCGTCGGTGCATGTGACGGCCCGTGCGTATACCTACCTGGCGAATGAGATCAGCCGGGTCTTCTACGAGGCGATCCACGCCGGCGGCCTCGATCCCAGCGACTACGCGAACAACCAGGAGACCATCGAGGCCGGTCTGCGCAGCTGGCTGACGCTCCGTCAACTCGAGACGGCCTACCTCGAAATCTACGACCCGGGCACCGGCCGGATGGTGACCCGGATCGATCTGACCATCGCGTATGACGAGACCACGGAGGAGACGTACCACACGGCCATCGAGGACGTCAGGGCGGCGATCGGCCAGGCGGGAGAGTTCCCCGGGTGCCGGTACCGCGTGGTGGTGTCGACGATTCCGGGTGCGGTCCCGGTGAAGGGGTGGGGACCGACCGATCTCCAGAGCGTGGACCACCTCAAGCCGCACCCTGTCGGAACGGTCATCAAGACGGCGGCCGCCTCCTCCGGCATGTCCATCTGGCATTGACCGCCCGATCCTCCCCCACCCCGGTGCGGTCCGGGCCGTCGCCGGGACGAGATCAGAAACCCCGTGGAGCCGGTAATGCTCGTCAAGTACAGAACATCGCAGTCCTCTCACACCTTCGAACTCCCCGATTCCGGCGATCTCGCCGTTCTCTGCGCCCAGGCGGAGGAGCGGATCAAGCGGGATCACCCGGAGCTGGCACAGCGGGGATTCCTGACCGAGCGGGTCGCGAACGGACTGCTCAACAGCCTCGCCGTGAACGCGACCGAAGTCGACCTGGGCGACCTGGCCGCGGCTTCCGCTCGGCCGAGGACCTGATCCGTTTCCTCATCAGAAAGACGCAGCCGATGCCCCCCGTCACACGTGACAAATTCTTCGACGTCTACCGGTTCCCCGACGCCGCCGGCGAGTTCATCGCCGACTGGTCTGCGGTGATCGTTCCTGGAGAGATCAAGACGACGCTGCTCTCCTATGCCGACACGCTGCGGCGTCTGGAACACGCGCCGCCCACCGCGTTGGCCCTGCGCCGCGCCGTGCTCCTCTACGGCCCTCCCGGCTGCGGGAAGACGAGCCTCGCCAGGGGCCTGCCCGCCGTGTGGAGCGCCACCGAGAGGGAGGTCACGGGTTTCGTCCACATCAACACCCACGCGCTGTTCAGCGGCGTCCGGGGCGAGGGGCAGAAGAACGTGCTGGCGACCTTCGACAAGATCTCCGACATAGCCTCGCACGGACAGCCGCTGTTCGTCCTGGTCGACGAGGTGGAGACGCTCGCGTCGGACCGTTCCAGCATCAGCATGGAGGCCAATCCGCTGGACGCGCTCTACCAGGTGACCGCGTTCCTGGAGTCCCTGGACCGCTGCGCGCGGGAGCGCCCGAACGTCACCCTCGTGTTCACCACGAACATTCCCAGGGCGATCGACCGAGCCGTGCGGGAACGCGCCGACTTCGTCCTGGAGATCCCGCTGCCGAGCAGGGAGCACCGGTCCCTGATCCTCGCCGACGCGATCCGGGCGGCGGGGGTCGCCTTCGACGTCCGCGACCTGCTCGCCGAGGCGGAGGACGGCGGCTCCGCGGGCTGGTCGCAGGTGCTCGACGCCACCGAAGGCCTGTCCGGGCGGGCCCTGCGCCACCTGCTGGTGATCGCGGCGACGCTGGCCGCCGGTAAGCCCGTGCTGCGGGCCGACCACCTGCGCGGGGCGGTCGAGCAGGTGACCCTGGCCGAGGCCGGGCTGGTGCGCAGCCGAGGAATGTACGTCGAAAGCTACCAGGAGAAGGGAACGGCGAAGTGAAGGTGACGCGATCGGTGTCGGCCGGGCCGCTGCGCTCGGTGGAGCAAACCTGTGCTCGCCTCGCTCAGTTCACCGAGGAGATCCTCCTCGCCTATGGTCACCCGGGCGCTCGCCTGGCACGCGCGAGGTTCACGGCCGTCCTCCCGCTGCTGCGCTTCCTGCTCACCACGCGCAGGCTCGCGGATCCGGCGCTGACGCTGTCCACGGCGGAACTGCACGTGGACATCCGTGTCGAACACGATCCCGGCGCCGGCGAGGACCTGTCCGTTCCGGTCACCGGGTTGCTGGCCGGGCCCGGACCTGAGGCCACTGTGGGGATCACGATCTACGGGCTGGAGGAGATCACCAGCGAGCTCCGCAGCGCGACGGCCGAGGCATCGGGAGACGGCTTCGCCTTCGCCTTCGCGGTGCGGGGGACGCGGCCGGTTCCGGCCATCGCGCGCCGGGCGATCGACAGGCTCGCGAAGGAGGCCGGCGAGAGCATCGCCGTCCGGGTGAACGAAGAGTTCGAAAGCGCCCTCGCCGGATTGGGCAGGTTCAATCTCGCGATCTTCGGCATAACGGGCGCGGGTAAGTCGACCCTGGTCAACGCCGTCTTCGGCGAGGACCTCGCCGAGACGGGCGTCGGCGCAGCCGTGACGAAGCAGCTGACGCCGTACAGCAGGCCGGACGACATCCTCCGGGTCTACGACTCGCGCGGCTTCGAAATGGGCGAGTCGCGGGAGCAGCTCCTTGACGAACTGGCGAAGCAGGTCGCCAGGACCCGCGCGGGGGACGTGGACGATTACATTCACGCCGTCTGGTACGCGATCCGAGCCGCGGACCGGCGGCTGGAGGAGGGCCAGGAGGAGATCATTCGCCATCTGGCGGGCCTTGGGCTTCCGGTGCTGCTGGTGCTCACCCAGACCCCCCTGGTGAACGGCCGGCCCGACCAGAAGACGATGGAGTTCGCGAGAAGCATCCAGGGCCGCGGCCTGCCGCTCTCGCCCGCCGGGCAGGTCTTCTTCACCAACGCGCAGGCCGACGAGCTCCTCCCGATGGTGCACGGCCTTGACGAGTTGCTGCCCGCGACCTTTCACGTCGTCCCGGAAGCCGCCCGGTCGGCCCTCGTCGCCGCTCAGCGGATCGACCTGTCGCGAAAGAGGGAGAAGGCCACCCGGATAGTCCGCAACTCGGTGGCCGCGGCGGCCGCGATCGGCGCCACCCCGATCCCGTTCTCCGACGCGGTCCTGCTCGTGCCCAACGAGATTCATATGATCGCGCGCATCACCGCGGCATACGGCCTGGGCACGCGGCTCACCACGGTCAGCGGGGCGGTCACGGCGTTCCTCAACGGCATCCTCTCCCAGGTGGGCGCCTCCATCGCGGGCAACCTGCTGAAGCTCATTCCGGGCGCCGGATCGGTCATCGGCGGCGCCGTCAACGCGGCCACCGCGAGTTCGGTGACCTGGGCGCTGGGGCGTTCCTGGATGGCGCTGTGCGAGACGGCGGTCGAGAACGGCGAACAGATCGAGGAGTTTCTCGGCTCACCCCAGGCGATGAAACTGCTGGAGCGAGGTTTCACGGAATTCTGGGACAGGCGAAATCAGCGTGACGGCTTCTGAGCCCCGTAGAACGCCGAACCGCCGCGCAGCCCGCCGGCGTACCCTCCACCCGCCGGCCGGCTTCCCGCCCGCAACAGCGACCGCTGCCTGACGGCCGGAAGCCACCGCAGCCGATCGGAACCCGTGCGGCTCGCCCGTCTCGGCGACGGTACCGGCGGCGCGGTCAGTAGGGGGACGCCGAGTTGCTCTCAGCCCAGAGCCTCTCGGCGTCGGAGCCTGCCGGGGGCGGCGCGATCCCGTTGATCATCCAGAGGTCGTCGCTCGTCTCGTCGATGTGGAACTCCCAGTGCAGCCCCGCGTTCCGTTCGAGGTGGGGCTGCAGCATGCCCTTGATCCACCGGGCGGTCCGGCGCCGGCTCTCCTGGTCGGGGTTGCCGCGGGCGATGTGGTCGATGGCGATGCGGACCCCGGCCGGGGTGGGCTCCCCACCGACGTGGAAATCCTCGGGCCGGGTCTCGTGGAACAGCGTGACCACATAGAACCGGGGCAGCCCGATCTGCTCGTAGTGGTCGGCGATATGGGAGGCGAGTCGGTGCTTTTCCTCGTCGGTGAAGATTCCGGGGGTGTGATGAACAGTCCACAGTGGCATGGCGGTTCGGTACTCCGTCAGGTGTCGGGATGCGATGTCAACGGGCGGCCGGGAAGGTCAGGCGCTCCACGGGGCCGGACAGCGCCGCCTTGGCGGCGGCTGTGGCATCGTCGGCGAGCACCTCCGTGGCCCCGGCCTCCAGGCCGTCGACGATCCGCGCGGCCACCTCGGCCGGCGTAGCCTTCGGCAGCTGGACGGCGGAGACCATGTCGGTGTCGATGAACCCCGCGTGTACGCCGACGACCTGGGTGTTCTGGCGCGCCAGTTCGAGCCGGAGCGAGTTCGTGACGGACCAGGCCGCCGCCTTGGACGCCCCGTAGGCGCCGCTGCCGGCCAGCCAGGACAGCACGGAGTGCATGTTCACCAGCGCGCCCCCACCGTTCGCGGCCAGGATCGGCGCGAACGCCCGTGCCATCCGCAGCGGCCCGAAGACGTTGACGTCGAACGTCGCGGTGACGCGCTCGAAGTCACCCGTCAGCAGCGGGGCCGGCAGCAGGACCCCGGCGTTGTTGAACACGATCTCGGCGTCGGTGGCGACCGCCGCGAGGGCGGCGACCGACGCCTCCGAGCAGACCTCCAACTCGGCGGTGACCACCTCGGGACGGTCGTCGACGTACGCCGAGCGCGCGGTCGAGTACACCTTCCGCGCCCCGCGCGCCAGCACCTCGTCGACCAGCGCCGCGCCGAGTCCACGCCGGCCCCCGGTCACCACGACCACCCTGCCCGCTACTGCAACCACAGCATCTCCCCCTGGGTAACGATCCCGTTAGTGAGATTGAATCACGCACTGCTGGGTAACGCAAGCGTTAGTTACAATGGCGGGGTGGCGATGAAGTTCGAGGAACGGCTGTGCGACCGGGATGCGTGGTCGATCGGCGACGGATGCTCGGCGGCGCGGGTGCTGGACCTGCTCAGCACCAAGACGGTGTTCCTGGTGGTCCGCGAATGCTTTTACGGCACAACCAGGTTCGACGACTTCGTGGCGCGGGTCGGCGCCTCGGCGCCCGCGGTGTCGCGGGCGCTCAAACAGCTGAAGGCCGCGGGTGTCGTCGCGCCCGTCGTCTATCGGGAGCCGGGGAGCCGGGCCCGCGACGAATACCGGCTGACCGAAGCCGGAGAGGACCTGCTGCCGGTGTTTCTGTCGCTGATGCAATGGGGCGACAAGTACCTGCAGGAAGGCCGCCCGCCCCTGTCGTTCGTCGAGGCCGGCACCGGCCGTCCGATACGGGTCCGCGTAACCGCCGATTCAGCGCCGGAGACGGTGTGTGACGACATCGAGATCCGGCCGAACCCCGCCTGGCGACGCGGTTAGCAGCAGCGCCTGCGAACGCCACGACTCTGCGAGAGGCTTCGGGGGCACGAGGGTTCGACCTGAGCCATGGCCAGTGGGACCCCTTCCACTGGGTCTTGAGCGTCTGCCGTCTGCCCCGAGGAGGACGCGTTCACTCAGGACGGTGAGCGCCCGGTGACGGTCTCGATCTCTTCGGCGATCCGCCACAGCGGTGCGCGACGTGTGGTGAGGACGATGACGACCTCGTCCGGGGGCTCCTCATCCCCGGTCGTCCGGCCGTCCACCCAGGCCTGCAGGGCCTGGGTCACCTCGGTCATCGCGGCGGTGAGCTGTGCGCGTGCGTCCCCTTCGCCGCCGGCCCGGAGCCAGCCGCGCAGCACGTGGTTGTGCGCGGCCACCACGGCGGCGGCGGCGACTTCGTGCCGCAGCCGGAACGCCTCCCGGTCCCCCTCACGGCAGCGGCCGTCCATGAATTCGGAGAAGGCCCGCTGGTAGCGGCTGGTGGCGGCGATCTCCCACTCCCGCAACGCGGGCACCCGGCGCGTCAGCTCGTAGCGCCGGACCGCCGTCCGCGGGTCCTTGACGTACATGTCCAGCACGATCCCGGCCGCGTCTGCGATCACCTGGAGAGGTGATCGCAGCGGGGAGGCAGCCTCCAGGAACTCGATCACTCGCCGCAGGCACGCGTCGTGGTCGGGGAAGATGGCGTCTTCCTTGCTCCGGAAGTAGCGGAAGAACGTCCGCCTGGCCACTCCGGCGGCCCTGGCGATCTCGTCCACGGTCGTCTCGTCGAACCCGGTGGTGAGGGACAGCCCGATGGCCGCCGACATCAGCTCCCGGCGTACGTCTCGCTTGATCGGCATCCGGCCCCTTCCCGCGTGGTGACGCACTGCACACTTTTACTGTGGCACTCGATGACATAACCTAAGGCACCCAGTGCATTACTGAACAGAGGAGACGAGCATATGAGCCTGGCCGGCCATCTGCACGACGCGGCGGAGGAACACCCCATGCTCCGGGAGACGGTCCGGGCCCTCGCCGACGAGAAGATCGCCCCGCGTGCCGCGGCGGCCGACGAGAACGAGGAGTTCCCCTGGGAGGTCTACAAGGACCTCGTCGCGGCCGACCTGCACGCCGTCCACATCCCCGAGGCGTACGGCGGGGCGGGCGCCGACGCGCTCGCGACCGTGATCGTGATCGAGGAGGTCGCCCGGGCGTGCGCCTCGTCCTCGCTGATCCCGGCCGTCAACAAGCTGGGCACCGTGCCGCTGCTGCTGTCGGCCTCCGAGGAGCTCAAGCAGCGCTACCTGACGCCGGTCGCCCGCGGGGAGGCCATGTTCTCCTACGCCCTGAGCGAGCCGGAGGCGGGCTCGGACGCCGCCTCGATGACGACCAGGGCCGAGCGCGACGGCGACCACTACGTGCTCAACGGCACCAAGATGTGGATCACCAACGCGGGCGTGTCGCAGTACTACACGGTCATGGCCGTGACCGACCCCTCGGCCGGCGCCCGGGGCATCTCGGCGTTCGTGGTGGAAAAGGACGACGAGGGCGTCTCGTTCGGGCCCAAGGAGAAGAAGCTCGGCATCAAGGCATCGCCCACCCGCCAGGTCATCCTGGACAACGTCCGCATCCCGGCCTCGCGGATGATCGGCGAGCCGGGCACCGGGTTCAAGACCGCCCTGGCCACGCTCGACCACACCCGCATCACGATCGCCGCCCAAGCGCTCGGCATCGCCCAGGGCGCGCTCGACTACGCCCTCGGGTACGTCAAGGAGCGCAAGCAGTTCGGCAAGCCGATCGCCGACTTCCAGGGCCTGCAGTTCATGCTCGCCGACATGGCGATGAAACTGGAGGCCGCCCGCCAGCTCACCTACGCCGCCGCCGCCAAGTCGGAGCTGGCCATGAACGGCACCCCGGTCAAGGACCTCACGTTCTTCTCCAGTGCCGCCAAGTGCGCCGCCTCGGACGCCGCCATGGAGATCACCGTCGACGCCGTCCAGCTGCTGGGCGGGTACGGCTACACGCGCGACTTCCCCGTCGAGCGCATGATGCGCGACGCCAAGATCACCCAGATCTACGAGGGCACCAACCAGATCCAGCGCATGGTCATGGCCCGCCAACTCCTCAAGTAGTCCGTGAACAGCGAAAACCCCGCCTCCCGTACATGGAAGGCGGGGCTCGTCGTCTCCGGGCAGAGCCTCCTGCGTATCGCCTCGCCGTAGGCCCCCGCCCCGTCCCGGCTGCTCGGGTTCCCCGTGATCACGGGGTGTGGGCCGGGATGGGCCGGCTGATCGTCATCTGCCGGTGTGCGGTGGTGCGGGGGGCAGTCGCACCGTGACGCGGAGCCCGCCGGCGGGGCGGGGGGTGAGGGTGAGGGTTCCGTCGTGTGCTTGGGTGATGCTCTTGACGATCGCCAGCCCGAGGCCGACACCTGCGTGGTCGGTGCGTATGCGTTCGGTGCCGCGCTGAAACGGCTCGACAAGCGTGGAAACCAGTTGTGGGGCGAGCTTCTCGCCGGTGTTCTCGACAGTGAGCACCACAGTCGTGGGGTGAGCGCTGGTCGTGACCCACACGCTGCCCTGTTCGGGCAGGTTGTGAACGATCGCGTTGTGCACGAGGTTCGTAGTCATCTGCAGCAGGAGCGCGTGTGAGCCCATGGTGGGGCTCATGTCGCCGGAGGTCTCGATGGTGAGGCCGCGTTTTTCCGCGAGGGGAAGGAGCGTTTCAGTGGCTTCTTCCGCTACGAGGGACAGGTCGACCTGCACTCGGGTGAAGGACCGTTGGTCGGCGCGGCTGAGCAGGAGCAATGCTTCGGTGAGATCGATCGCTCGGGTGTTGACGGCGTGAAGGCGGTCGACGAGTTCGCCGGCGTCGCGGTTCAGATCGTTGCGGGCCACGTCGAGAAGTGCCTGCGTGATCGCCAGTGGGGTGCGCAGTTCGTGGGAGGCGTTGGCTGCGAATCTCCGCTGTTCTGCGAGGAGGAACACCCACACAGCGGCGAGTAGCAAGGCACCTGCAAGCATGAGGAAGCCGGCGTAGCTGAGGGTGAGTTTGAGGCGAACGCTCAAGCCAGGCGCCCTATCAACGGTCCCCTTCCCGTCCGGCGCCGGGTGCTGTGCCGACGCGGTAGCCGACGCCGGCCACGGTGGCGATGATCCCGGGTTCGCCGAGCCGTTTGCGCAGCGCCGAGACGGTGATGCGCACGGCGTTGGTCGGTTGCGGACCTGGGAGTCGCTGGACCAACAGCTGGGAACCTCCACCTGGTCGGCGCTCGGCCTGCTCGGCATCGCCGTCGTGATCGCCCTGATCGGGATCGCGAACACCCTGGGGCTCTCCGTACTCGAACGCGCCCGCGAACACGCGATGCTGCGCGCGCTCGGGCTCACCCGCAGGCAGCTGCGGCGGATGCTGGCGACCGAGGCGGTGCTGCTGTCGGTGGTGGCCACCCTGCTCGGCACCGTGATCGGCGCCGGGTTCGCCTGGGTCGGCTACGAGACGGTTGTGAAGCGGGCTCTCCACGACGCCCCCATGCGAGTCCCCTGGCTGTCACTCGGCGTCGTCGTCCTCATCGCCGCCCTGGCCGGGCTCCTCGCCGCTGTTGTTCCGGCGCGCCGGGCCGCCCGGGTGACTCCGGCCGCAGGGCTGTCCCTCGACTGACACCTTCGTCGCCCGCCTGGCCGGCGGCTGCCGAAGTCCGCCGGCGATGCCCGGCTGCGCACGCGACGTGTCCGTGCGTCCGTGCTCGGACGCGTGGACGAGTCCCTTCTTGATCAGAGAGTCCGTTCTGGCCCGAGTGATGTTGGAGTGCCGGCGGAAAACGGTGCCGTCGACGGTGACGAGTCGCCCACGCGATCCGACCACGGCGGACGCACGGCAGCCGGGGTCGTCGCCACGCGCCTGGTTCCAATTACTAGGGCGTCCTAGTAATTTACTTTGACGTCCTAGTAAGTTACGTGCGAGTGAGCCCCCTCCCCCGGAAGGAAGCGCCCGATGCACGTTCCCCTCCATCCCGTCCGCGTGGTCACGGCGGCGGCGTTGTTCGACGGCCACGACGCGGCGATCAACATCATGCGGCGGATCCTGCAGTCGCAGGGGGCCGAGGTGATTCATCTGGGCCACAACCGGTCGGTGGAAGAGGTCGTCACCGCGGCGGTCCAGGAGGACGTCCAGGGGGTGGCGGTCAGCTCCTACCAGGGCGGGCACGTGGAGTTCTTCACCTATCTCGTGGATCTGCTGCGCGAGCGCGGCGCGGGCCACGTGAAGGTGTACGGCGGGGGCGGCGGCGTGATCATTCCCGAGGAGATCGAGCGGTTGCACGCTCACGGGGTGGCCGGGATCTTCTCCCCCGAGGACGGGCAGCGCCTGGGCCTGGCCGGGATGATCAATACGATCGTGCAGGCGTGTGATGCCGACCTGACGGCGGGTGAGCCGCCCGCGGTCGCGTCGCTCGCGGCGGGCGACCAGCGGGCGCTGGCCCGTGCGATCACTCTGGTCGAGCGCGGCGCCGCCGGGCCCGAGTGGCTGGCGCGGTTGCGGGAGGCCGCCTCGGGGCGTGTGGTTCCGGTGCTGGGCATCACCGGGACGGGCGGGTCGGGCAAGTCCTCGCTCACCGACGAGTTGCTGCGCCGGTTCCGGATCGACTGGGAGGGCAAGCTGCGGGTCGCGGTGATCGCCGTGGACCCGACTCGGCGGCGGGGCGGGGGCGCGCTGCTGGGGGACCGGATCCGGATGAACAGCCTCGCCGGTGGCGGGATCTACTTCCGCTCCATGGCCACCCGGGGCGCCCAGGAGCTGCCCGCCCACCTCGACGACGTGATCGCCGCCTGCCGGGCCGCGGGATACGACCTGGTGGTGGTGGAGACCCCGGGCATCGGGCAGGGTGACGCGGCGATCGTGCCGTACGCGGATGTGTCGCTGTACGTCATGACTCCTGAGTTCGGCGCGGCGTCCCAGCTGGAGAAGATCGACATGCTCGACTTCGCCGACGTGGTGGCGATCAACAAGTTCGAGCGCCGGGGCGCCCACGACGCGCTGCGCGATGTGCGCCGCCAGCTGGTGCGCAACCGGGAGGCGTTCGGCGTGCCACCGGAGCAGATGCCCGTTTTCGGGACCATCGCCTCACGCTTCAACGACGACGGGGTGACCGCCCTCTACCAGCGGCTGCGCCGCCTGCTCACCGAGCGCGGGCTGCCCGAGGGGCCGCGCCTGCTGCCCGAGGTGGCGGGCACCACCTCGACGGTCACCGCGGCGATCGTGCCGCCGTCCCGGAACCGGTACCTGGCCGAGATCGCCGAGACCGTCCGCGGCTACCACGCCCACACCGCCGCGCAGGCCGAGGCGGCCCGCACCCGCCAGCGTCTGGTGTTCGCCCGCCGGGAGGTGGCGGCCGCCGGAGGCGACACCGCCGCCCTGGACGACCTCGTCACCCGTACGGACAGCGGGATCGACGCCGAAAGCCGAGAGCTGCTGAACGGCTGGCCCGCCACCTGGGAGGCGTACCGGGCCGATGAACTGGTGGTCACGGTGCGCGATCGGGAGCTGCGTACCCCGCTATGGCGGGACACGCTCTCGGGGAACCGCATCCCGCGCGTCGCGCTGCCCCGCTACAGCGATGACGGGGATCTGCTGCGCTTCCTCCGGTCGGAGAACCTGCCGGGCAGGTTCCCGTTCACGGCGGGGGTGTTCGCGTTCAAGCGGGACGACGAGGACCCCACCCGGATGTTCGCCGGGGAGGGCGACGCGTTCCGCACCAACCGCCGGTTCACGCTCCTGTCGCAGGGGCAGCCGGCCACGCGGTTGTCCACCGCGTTCGACTCCGTCACGTTGTACGGCCACGACCCGGACATCCGTCCGGACATCTACGGCAAGATCGGCACCTCCGGGGTCTCCATCGCCACCCTGGAGGACATGAAGGCGTTGTACGCCGGATTCGATCTGTCCGCGCCGGACACCTCGGTCTCGATGACGATCAACGGCCCGGCGCCGACCATCTTGGCGTTCTTCCTCAACACCGCCATCGATCAGGCACTCGATCGCTTCCGCGACACGCACGGCCGCGAGCCCTCTCCCGAGGAGACCGCGGACCTGCGTGCCCGGACGCTGGCGACCGTACGCGGGACGGTGCAGGCCGACATCCTCAAAGAGGACCAGGGGCAGAACACCTGCATCTTCTCCACCGAGTTCTCGTTGCGAATGATGGCCGACATCCAGGAGTGGTTCATCGCCAACCGGGTGAGGAACTTCTACTCGGTGTCGATCTCGGGCTACCACATCGCCGAAGCCGGCGCCAACCCGATCAGCCAGCTCGCCTTCACCCTCGCCAACGGCTTCACCTATGTGGAGGCCTATCTCGCCCGCGGCATGAAGATCGACGACTTCGCGCCGAACCTGTCGTTCTTCTTCTCCAACGGCATGGACCCCGAATACAGCGTGCTCGGCCGGGTCGCCCGCCGCGTGTGGGCGGTGGCGATGCGGGAGCGGTACGGCGCGGGCGAGCGGGCGCAGAAGCTGAAGTACCACATCCAGACCTCCGGCCGCTCCCTGCACGCCCAGGAGATGGACTTCAACGACATCCGCACCACCCTCCAGGCGCTGATCGCGATCTACGACAACTGCAACAGCCTGCACACCAACGCCTACGACGAGGCCGTCACCACCCCCTCGTCCGAGTCCGTACGGCGGGCGATGGCCATCCAGCTCATCATCAACCGCGAATGGGGTCTGGCGGCCAACGAGAACCCGCTGCAGGGCTCGTTCGTCATCGACGAGCTGACCGACCTGGTGGAGGAGGCCGTGCTGGCCGAGTTCGAGCGCATCTCGGAGCGGGGTGGCGTGCTCGGGGCGATGGAAACCGGATACCAGCGCGGCAAGATCCAGGACGAGTCGATGCTGTACGAGCAGCGCAAGCACGACGGCAGCCTGCCGATCATCGGCGTCAACACCTTCCGCAACCCCGGCGGCCCCGTACAGCACGGCCCGCTGGAACTCGCCCGCGGCACCGAGGAGGAGAAGCGGTCGCAGCTCGACCGGCTGCGGGCCTTTCACCAGGCACACGCGGAGGAGGCGCCGGCGGCGCTGGACCGCCTCCGCGGGGCGGTCATGTCGGACGAGAACGCTTTCGAGGCGCTGATGGACGCCGCCCGCGTCTGCTCCCTCGGCCAGATCACCGACGCGCTGTTCGAGATCGGCGGCCAGTACCGCCGCAATGTGTGAGAGGAACGACCGGATGACCGGCATCACCCGCGTCGGCGTGATCGGCTGCGGCCTCATGGGCGCCGGCATCGCCGAGGTGTGCGCCCGAGACGGCCCCGCCGCCGCTACCGCGCCGGATGACGGAGACCGGGTATCCGGGCCGCGAGTCGGGGCGCGGCTTCTACGATTACCGAGCATGACGGACAGCCGGGCGGAACGCGACGACCTCGGTCACCTCATCGCCGTCCCCGCGCGGGTGCGCCGGATCGTCTCGCTCGTTCCCTCGCTGACCGAGGCCGTCGCGGCCACCCGGCGGAAGGCCCTCGTGGGGGCCACCGACTGGTGCAGCCATCCCCCCGGCCTGGCCGTCACGCGAGTCCGTGGAACGAAGAATCCCGATCTCGACACGATCCGATCGCTTCGCCCGGACATGGTGCTGGCCAACTTCGAGGAGAACCGGGAGGTCGATCTGGAGGTGTTGCGCGCCGCGGGCATCCCCGTCTGGACGACGGTCGTCCGCACCGTGGACGAGGCCCTGAGCTCGCTGGACCGCATGCTCACACTGGCATGCCGGCTACCCCGCCCCTCGTGGCTGGACGAGGCCGGGCAGGCATGGGCCGTACCGGCGCCGTCCGCGCGGCGCCGCGCCGTCATCCCCGTGTGGCGGCGTCCCTGGATGGTGATCGGCCGGGACACCTTCGCCGGAGACGTGCTGGCGCGGTTGGGAGTCGACAACGTCTTCGCCCGCCATCCGGAGCGGTATCCGAAGATCCCGCTCCCCGAGATCCTGACCGCCCGGCCCGAGCTGGCCGTCCTCCCCGACGAGCCGTACCGCTTCACCGCCGACGACGGACCCGAAAGCTTCCCCGGCGTCGACACCGCGCTGGTCAGCGGCCGCCATCTCACCTGGTACGGGCCTTCGCTCGCCGAAGCGCGCGGTGTTCTCGCGGACCAACTGGGGCTCTCACCCGCGAGCGGTTGACGCTCGGTGCGCGCGCGGACGCGTTCCCGGGCGCCGCCCAGGTGCCGGAGCACCTCGTGCTCGGGTCACCGCACGCGAGGCTTCCCGGAGGCGGCCGCTGTCGCGACGTCACGGGGATAGGAGTGCCTGCCGTGGAGAAGGATGATCGCGTTCGCCACCAGGGGCGCGAGCATGATCAGAAAGGTGTACTGCAGGCCCCGCGCGCTCCTGGTGCCGCCCGGGCCGAGGACGTCGGCCAGGAATCCGAAGGTCACGGGGGCGACGGCCTCCGCGCCCATGCGAAGAAACGTCCGTATGCTTTCCGCACGTCCCCAGAGCCGGAAGTGGACGACGTCGAGGCGTGCGGCGTCCAGCGGGGGATTGGCGGCGGCAAGGCACCCGGCGGCGACGAGGAAGAACGGCAACGCCGTCGCCGTCGACGTCGCCAGCAGGGCCGGGACGAAGAACACGGCGGTGGTCAGGTAGGCGACCGCGGGAACGGTCATGCGTGCGCTGAGACGACCACGGCGAACAAGGTGGTCGGCGATCCGCCCACCGCTGAGAACGCCCGCCAGGGCGCCGAATCCGACGAGTACGGCCGGGCCCGTGACCGCTGCCGCGGCGAGACCGTACTGCCGGTCGAGGAAGAGCACGCCGAAGCTTCGCAGGCCGGCGAAGAAGAAGTATCCGACCGCGGACGCGGTGATCAGCACGACGTTCGTGCGTATCCGCAGGACGTAGAGCCCCGCCTCCCACATCGACATCCGCGCAGGGTCTCGCCGCAGCACCAGCGCAGGATCGGGTTCGACGCCGCGGCCCTGCAAGGCGAAGTGCACCGCATCGCTCCGGCTCGGCGGCGTGCCGGCGCATCGCTCCGCGGCCGGTCGGTGCCCCACCGGACGCAGCCGCCCCTGTCCGCCGCGCGCCGGCTCGGGAAGCTTACGCGCGATCACGAACACGAGGAGGATCCCGAACAACGCGAGCAGGAAGAACGCGGCACGCCATGACAGCAGGTGCGCCAGATCGCCACCCACCAGCAGGCCGAGTCCGACGCCGAGCATCTCTCCGCTGAGGATGAACCCGTAGACCTGGGCTCGTTCACCGGGTGGGAAGAAGTCGCCGATGAGGGAGCTGAGTGTGGGCCCGGCCGTGGCCGACACGGCGCCGAGCGCCAGCCGCGACAGCAGGAGCCACTGGTACGAATCCGCCAGGCCGCCGGCCAGCATCGCCAGCACCCACAGCACGACGCTGGCGGCCAGGAGCCTGACCCGCCGTACCCGATCGGTCAGCACACCCACGGGTATGACAGCCAAGGCGGCCGAGGCCGACGAGACCGCGGTCAAGGAACCGAGTCCGGTGTTGGTGATGCCCAGACTCTCCTTGAGCTCCACCGCCACCGCTCCCACGGTTCCCTTGTCCGCCGCGTCGAGCGCCAGCACGCAGGCGAGGATGGCGATGACCTGGAAGCGCGCCGGGCCTCCCACGGCACCGGTCACCCACCGCGCGGCCCGGTCGACCGCCGCACGCACCAGACCTCTTGGTTTCGCGGACATGCTGTTCCCTCACCGGGTCGCAGGAACGCGGACAGCCGCAGGCGGGTCAATCGCGGTGAGGAGAGGCTTCGCGCCCGATCCGGCCGTGAAGCCGCAGTCCAGGCTCCTGCCCGGCCGCTCGATGCAGTCGTAGGAAAGGAAGCAGGTCAGGCTCAACGAGATGACAGGGCCGCCTCGTCTCTCTTCGTCCACTCCCCTGCCTGGGCGAGGCGTCGCACCAGTGCGGGAGACTCTGGTCGCAACCTTTGCCGACGTTTTGGAGCGACATCGAGGAGCCCGGGTACGTCGGGTCCCCATGTGAGGAGACCGGCCGCGGCGCACCCGGGTCCCCGGCAAAAGTGAATTGTCGGGAAGAGTGACGCAGCGGTAACTTCGCGGCCTATGACCCCGACTCTGCGTACTGAGCGGCTGCTGCTGGAGCCGTACGTCCCCGAAGACGAGGAAGACTTCGTCACCCTGTTCCAGGACGGAAGGGTTTCGCAGTGGATGGGCGACGGTCCAGCCCCCGAGGCGGAGTACCGTGCCCTGTTCGGACGGATCTTCACAAAGGTCTATGCCCAGGATCTTTTCGACGTCTGGGCCGTTCGCCGGAACGGCCGCTTCGCCGGGCACGCTGAGATCAAGCCGACGGACGTGGCGGAAGGCTACGAAATCATCTATGCGCTGACCCCTGACATGTGGGGATCGGGCCTGGGGAGAGAACTGGCCGGGGCGATCGTCGCCTACGGCTTCGGCACCCTGGGGCTCACGGAGGTGTACGCCACCGTGGCGGCGCCGAACAGTGCCTCGCTGGCCGTGCTGAACAGGATCGGCTTCGAGCACGTCCGGGACATAGCCGAAGACGACGGAGGCACCACTCGCGTGCTGCGCCGCCGGGCCGCGCAGCCCACCATCACGATGCCCGCGTGATTCGTCTCCAGCTCGTTCGCGGGCCGACGCCGGGCGCGTTCGGCTGGCCGGCCTGGACCCGGTAGCCGATCGGGAGCGGGTCACCCCGATCCTCGGCGTCCAGCTCCAGCACAGCGACCTGCAGGGCAAGCTCACCGTCCGCGAGGTGCTGGAACTCTACAGCGCCTTCTACCCGCGCCCGGCGGACTGGCGAGGCCTCATCGAGCGGCTCGGCCTGACCGACCGGCTGGGCGTGCGCTTCGAGAAGCTGTCCGGCGGGCAGAAACAACGCCTTTTCATCGCGCTCGCGCTCATCGGCCGACCGAAGGTGGTGGTGCTGGACGAGCTGACCACCGGGCTGGACCCGCAGGCGCGACGCGACACCTGGGAGCTCATCGGCGGCATCCGCGACGAGGGCGTGACCGTCGTCCTTGTCACTCACTTCATGGAGGAAGCGCAGCACTTGTGCGACCGCGTGGCCCTCCTCCGCTCGGGCGCGCTGGCGGCCCTGGACACGCCCGCGGGGCTCATCGAGAGCACAGGGAGCGCCACGGTCGTCTCCTTCACTCCCTCCCGGGGGCTGGACGACGGCGAGTTGGCCGCGCTGCCCGGGATCCGCTCCGTGCGGCGCTCGGACGGCGGCCGAATGGTCGTCACCGAGACCGACGAGACCGTCGAGGCACTGATGTCCATGCTCGCGCTCGGCGGCGTCGCCGCACGCAACCTGCGCGTGGAGAGCGCCTCTCTCGACGACGCCTACCTCGACCTCACCGGCAAGGAGTTGTGACATGTCCGCATCCATCGCTGTGCTGAAGGCCGAAGGCCGGCTGTTCCGCCGCGAACCGGGCAGCGTGTTCTGGATCCTCGTCTTCCCCCTCCTGCTCCTGGTGATCCTTGGCCTGGTCCCGTCGTTCCGGGAGGCGGGATCGGCCCCCGGCGGTGTGCGGCCGATCGTTCTGTACCTCCCGGTGGCCGTGCTGCTCGGCGTGATCCTGGCCGGGTTGACCTCCCTGCCGCCGACCCTTACCGGTTATCGCGAGAAGGGCACCCTGCGCCGGATGTCCACCACACCGGTGCGGCCGGCCGCGCTCCTGGCCGCTCAGGTGATCGTGCACGGTGCCGCCGCGCTGGCCGGGGGGATCGTCATCATCGCCGCGGGCCGTCTGCTGTACGGCGTCGCCCTGCCCGCCAACCCGCCCGCCTACGCGCTGACGCTGGTCCTGGTCACGCTCGACGCGCTGGTCAGTGGAGCGCTCATCGCCGCGCTGTCACGCAACGCCAAGGGCTCCACCACCACGGCCACGATCGTCTTCTTCCCGGCGGCGTTCGCCGCGGGCGTGTACGTTCCGGTCCAGTCCATGCCGGAGGCCCTGCCGCGCGATGACCTGTTCGGCGCGGTGCGGGCCGCCGCCGAGGGCCGGACCGTGCTGTCCCCGGATATCGCCGCCCGGCTCGTCTCCCGCGTGCGGGCGCCCGGAAACCACAGCCTGAGCAGCCGCGAGCGCGACGTGCTGCGCCTGGTCGCCAAGGGCTCCTCCAACCGGGAGATCGCCGCGGCTCTGTTCATCAGCGAGGCCACCGTCAAGAGCCATCTGACCCATGTCTACGGCAAGCTCGGAGCCAAGGACCGCGCCGCCGCCGTCGCCATCGCCTACGACCAGGGCATCCTCGGCTGACCGCCTCGATCGGTTGAGCTTGCCCCCCTCTGCCAGACGCACCGGTAGCCGAGGGGCAGGGCGTCAGGCCGCGCGGTCGTGGCCCAGCCGGGCCGACAGCTCCCCCGCCGGTTCCCGCGCGCCTTCGGGAACGCGGGTGTGACGCGGCCCCCGTGGCCGCCGGGGCCGCCGTGGAGGCTCAGGCGTCCTTGATCTCGCACAGGACGGCCCCGGCGGTGACCGTCTGGCCGACGGCGGCCGCGAGGCCGGTGATCGTGCCGCCCTTGTGGGCGGTGAGCGGCTGCTCCATCTTCATGGCCTCCAGGACGACGATCGTGTCGCCGGGCCCGACGGTGTCGCCGTCGGCGACGACGACCTTCACGATCGTGCCCTGCATCGGGCTGACGAGGGAGTCGCCGCTCGCGGCGGCCTTCTTCGCGCCGCTCCCGCCGGAACGCCGGGGCGCCGCCTTCCTGGCCGGGGCGGAGCCACCGGTCGCGCCCAGGCCTGCGGGCAGGACGACCTCCAGGCGCTTGCCGCCGACCTCGACCGTGATCCGCTCACGCTCGGCCGGTTCCGCGGAGCCCACCTCGCCGTCGTAGGGCGTGATCGTGTTGTGGAACTCGGTCTCGATCCACCGGGTGTGCACCGAGAACGGCTCGCCGGTGAAGGCGGGGTCGTCCACCACGGCCCGGTGGAACGGCAGCACGGTCGGCATGCCGCCGATCTCGTACTCCGCCAGCGCCCGGCGCGCGCGCTCCAGCGCCTGCTCGCGGGTCGCGCCGGTCACGATCAGCTTGGCCACCAGCGAGTCGAACGCCTGCGGCACGCTCATCCCGGTCTCATAGCCGCCGTCCAGCCGCACGCCGGGACCGGACGGCACCCGCATCGAGGTGATCGTCCCCGGCGCGGGCAGGAAGTTACGGCCCGCGTCCTCGGCGTTGATGCGGAACTCGATGGCGTGGCCGCGCAGCACCGGGTCGTCGTACCCGAGCGGCTGGCCGTCGGCGATGCGGAACATCTCGCGGACCAGGTCGATGCCGGCGACCTCCTCGCTGACCGGGTGCTCGACCTGCAGCCGGGTGTTGACCTCCAGGAAGGAGATCGTGCCGTCCTGCCCGACGAGGAACTCACACGTGCCCGCGCCGACGTAGCCGGCCTCGCGCAAGATCGCCTTGGAGGAGGAGTAGAGCAGCTCGCGCTGCCGGCCGGTCAGGAACGGCGCCGGGGCCTCCTCGACCAGTTTCTGGTGGCGGCGCTGCAGGGAGCAGTCGCGGGTGGAGACCACGACCACGTTGCCGTGGGCGTCGGCCAGGCACTGGGTCTCCACGTGGCGCGGCCGGTCGAGGTAGCGCTCGACGAAGCACTCCCCGCGCCCGAAGGCGGTGACGGCCTCGCGGACGGCGGACTCGTACAGGCCGGGGATCTCCTCCAGGGTGCGGGCCACCTTCAGGCCGCGCCCGCCGCCGCCGAACGCCGCCTTGATCGCGATCGGCAGGCCGTGCTGGTGCGCGAAGGCGATCACCTCCTCGACCCCGGAGACGGGGTCGGGGGTTCCGGCCACGAGCGGGGCGCCCACGCGCTGGGCGATGTGGCGGGCCGCGACCTTGTCGCCGAGCGCGGTGATCGCCGAGGGCGGCGGGCCGATCCAGATCAGGCCGGCGTCCAGCACGGCCTGGGCGAAGCCGGCGTTCTCGGCGAGGAATCCGTAGCCGGGGTGGACGGCGTCGGCGCCCGTCTTCTTCGCCACCGCGAGGATCCTGTCGATGTCGAGGTAGGTCTCGGCCGGGCTCTGCCCGCCGAGCGCGTGCGCCTCGTCGGCGACCCGCACGTGCAACGCGTCCAGGTCCTGGTCCGCGTAGACCGCCACACTGGTCATCCCGGCGTCTGTGCAGGCCCGGGCGATCCGTACGGCGATCTCACCGCGATTGGCGATCAGCACCTTGCGCATGGTCGTGCTCACAGACGTCCTCCACGGTTCCATCTCGACTCCCGCCACCCCTGCGGGCCGGTCGCCAGCGGGCGGCGCAGCCCGTACGTGCGCGCCAGAGCGCACCAGCCGGAGGATGCCGGTGGTGCGACCGGGCCGCTCTGCCGCGCCGCGAGCAGCGCCACGGCCAGCGCGGCCAGTTCCTCGGGCGACGGAGCGCCCTGTATCACTTGAAACCCGGGCGTGACCCGCAACTCGGTCACAGCGGGATGTTCCCGTGCTTCTTGGGCGGCAGGGCGGCCCGTTTGCCGCGCAGCATCCGCAGCGCGCGGACGACCTCACGCCGGGTATCGCGCGGCGCGATCACGGCGTCGACGTAACCGCGTTCGGCCGCCAGGTATGGCGTGGCGAGGGTGTCCTCATACTCACGCACCAGCTCGGCCCGCAGCGCGTCGGGATCGTCGGCCTCTGCCAGCTTTCTGCGGTGCAGGATGTTGACCGCGCCCTGGGCACCCATCACGGCGATCTGGGCCGTGGGCCAGGCCAGGTTGACGTCCGCGCCGAGGTGCTTGGACCCCATGACGTCATAGGCTCCGCCGTACGCCTTGCGGGTGATGACCGTGACCAGCGGCACGGTCGCCTCGGCGTAGGCGTACAGCAGCTTGGCGCCGCGCCGGATGATGCCGTTCCACTCCTGGTCGGTGCCCGGGAGGAAGCCCGGCACGTCCACCAGCGTCAGCACCGGGATGCCGAACGCGTCGCAGGTGCGCACGAACCGGGCGGCCTTTTCCGAGGCGGCGATGTCCAGCGTCCCGGCGAAGCTCATCGGCTGGTTGGCGACCACACCCACCGAACGCCCCTCGATCCGGCCGAAACCGACCACGATGTTCGGCGCGAACAACGCCTGCACCTCCAGGAACTCGCCGTCGTCCAGCACGGCGGCGATGACCTCGTGCATGTCGTACGGCTGGTTCGCCGAGTCGGGAATCAGTGTGTCGAGCGCCCGGTCGCCCTCACTGATCTCCAGATCCGCCGGGAACTCGAAAGACGGCGGGTCGTCGAGGTTGTTCTGCGGCAGGTACGACAGCAGCGCGCGGGCGTAGTCCAGCGCGTCGTCCTCATCCTCGGCCAGGTAGTGGGCGACGCCTGTGCGGCTGTTGTGCACCCGGGCCCCGCCCAGCTCCTCAAAGCTCACGTCCTCACCGGTCACCGTCTTGATGACGTCCGGCCCGGTGACGAACATGTGGGAGCCCTCGTCCACCATGATCGTGAAATCGGTGAGGGCCGGGGAGTAGACGTGTCCGCCCGCGCAGGCGCCCATGATCAACGAGATCTGCGGGATCACGCCCGAGGCGTGCACGTTGCGGCGGAAGATCTCGCCGTACAGGCCGAGCGAGACCACGCCCTCCTGGATACGCGCGCCCGCGCCCTCGTTGATCCCGACGACCGGCGCCCCGATCTTCACCGCCAGGTCCATGACCTTGCAGATCTTCTCGCCGTACACCTCACCCAGACTCCCGCCGAACACCGAGAAGTCCTGCGAGAAGACGCAGACCGGGCGGCCGTCGACCGTCCCATGGCCGGTGACCACCCCATCGCCGGGCACGCGGGTGCGTTCCATGCCGAACGACGTGCTGCGATGCACGGCCAGGACGTCCAGCTCGACGAACGACCCGGGATCGAGCAACCGCTCGATCCGCTCGCGGGCCGTCAGCTTTCCCTTGGCGTGCTGCTTGCCGGCCGCCCGTTTCTCAGCGACGCGGACCGCCTCGTCCAAACGCTCTTCGAGCCGGCTGAGGCCGGCCGCGGTGCCACGCGGTTCCATCGATCACCACATTCGGCGATAGGACTGAGTTTCTCAAAGACGATACTCAGTCTCGCAATCGTGGACAAGCCCGGGGTCCGCGACAATGGCCGCATGGGCACTCCGTCAATCAGCCACCGCCTCGCCGAAGCGGCGGTGGCACTGTTCGACGAGAACGGGTACGACGAGACCACCGTCGATGACATCGCGGCCCGCGCCGGGGTGAGCCGCAGCACCTTCTTCCGTTACTACCGGTCGAAGGAAGATGCGATCTTCCCCGACCACGACACGCTGCTCGCCCAGGTGGACGCCCGCCTGCGCGCCTCGACCGCGGACACCGCGATCGTCGCCGTGTCCGACGCGGTCCGCATCGTGCTGGCGCACTACGTGGCGGACGCCGAGGTGTCGCTGCGCCGCTACCGCCTCGTCGGCCGCGTCCCCGCCCTCCGCGACCGGGAGAACGCCAGCGTCGCCCGCTACCAGCGCCTCTTCCGCGAGTTCATCGGCAAATGGCTGGCCGGGACCCCCGACGCCGACCTGCGCGCCGAACTCATGGCCGCCTCGGTCGTCGCGGCGCACAACCAGGTCCTGCGCGGCTGGCTGCGCGCCGGCGGCACCTACGATCCCTCAGGTCCCCTCGACCACGCCCTCGGGTACGTCATCGCGACCTTCCGCCACCTGGAACGGCCACAGGACGGCCGCGACGAGGTCGTCGTCGCCACCTTCAGCCGATCGACCTCCCCCCAGGCCGTCGTGGAAGCCATCCAGGCCCATCTGCGGTCTCGCCCCTCCGGCACAGGCGAAAAGCCGTGAACTCGGATGGCACGCGCGCCGGCGACTGCTTGAGGTGGCTCCCGTCAGGCGAGGTTCTCGGCTCGCGCCTCCACCACGGCGAAGGCGCCGGGGGCCAGCACTCCGGTGACGGGCATGCCGCTGATCATGTCGGTGCCGTCGACCGGTACGGGCTGCTTCTCAGTGGTGTGATTGATCAGGAAGAAGCGGTCGCCCTGCCGCACCACCTCCATGCCGGGAACTCCGGTCCCGGCCACCCCCGCGGCGGCGAGCAGGCACGCGTAGCCGGAGTCACCGAGCCGGGTCGAGACGTACCACGCGGTTCCCTCACCGAATGCGTTCCGGGTGACTGCCGGTCCCCCGTCCGGATAGCGAGCCATCGCCTCGGCTCCCTCCAGGTGGACCGTCTCGCTCCACATCCTGCCGTCGCCGAGACCCGATGACGTCGCCCCCGCCTCCAGCCCCGGAGGTGCCTCCGCATGCCCTGCCGTCCCGGCGGGTGCGGCGTTCTCCGGCTGCGGGGCCGCGCGGAGCCGAAGCTCATCGGTCAGTGCGACGGGCTTCGGCAGCGGGCGGAACTCCTCCACGCGGATTCCGAGGAGTTCGCGCAGCGCCCCGGGATAACCGCCGACCCGCACCCGCGTGTGCTCGTCGGCGACGCCGCTGAGGAACGACGCGATGAGCGTGCCGCCGCCCTCGACGTACGACCTCAGATTGCGGGCGGACTCGTCGGAGAGCAGGTAGAGGCAGGGCACGAGCACTGCCGGGTACCTCGAGACATCGTGCGAGGGGTGGGCGAAGTCGGCGGTGACGCCCTGCCGCCACAGCACCCGGTGGGCCTGCCGTACGGACTCGAGGTAGTCGATGTCCGACGACGGGAGGAGCCCGGAGCCCTGGAGAGCCCACCATGCCTCCTCGTCCCAGAGGATGGCGACCTCCGCGTTGACCGCCTCGGGAGCGGGCAACCGGGACAGCGCCGCGCCAAGCTCGGTGACCTCCCGGAAGACGCGGGAGTCGGGGCCGGCGTGTGGCACCATGCCGGGGTGCCACTGCTCGGCGCCGCCGCGCGAGGCCCGCCACTGGAAGAACATCGCGCCCTTCGACCCGCGCGCCACGTGCTGCAAGCTGTGCCGGGCGATCTCGCCCGGCTCCTTGCCGTACATGCGCGGACCGATCGGATACCCGGTGGCCTGCTCCATCAGCAGCCACGGCCGGCCGCCCGCCCACGACCGCGCCAGGTCGGCGGCGAACGCCGTCTGCTCCGCGGCCTCCATCCCGGTGGCGGACGGGTAGTGGTCGATGGCGACGAGGTCGACCTCCCTCGACCAGGTCCAGTGGTCCACCGACACCCAGTGGCCCAGCACGTAGTTGGTAGTGATCGGCACGTCCGGGGTGAGTTCGCGCAGCAGATCACGCTGCTCGCGGAAGTGCGCCAGCATCTCGTCCGACCAGAACCTGCGGTAGTCGAGCGCATGCGCGGGGTTGGAAAGGTAGACGGTGGCCAGCGGTGGGTTGATCTGCTCCCATTCCGAGTAGTGCTGACTCCAGAACGAGGTCGTCCAGGCGTCGTTGAGGGCGTCCAGGCCGCCGTACCGCTCCCGCAGCCAGCGGCGGAAGGCTTCAGCGGCGTGGTCGCAGTGGCAGGTCGTGCCGTACTCGTTGTGCACGTGCCACATCGCCAGTGCCGGATGATCGCGGTAACGCTCGCCGAGCGCCCGCGCGATCCGCAGCGACGCCTCCCGGTACGCCGGAGCGCTCACGCAGTAGGTGTCGCGGCTGCCGTGCATCAGCCGTACGCCGTCACGGGTGACAGCCAGGGCGTCGGGGTACGCCAGGGAGAACCACGGCGGAGGTGAGGCGGTCGGAGTCGCCAGGTTGACCCGCACACCGCCCTCCCAGAGCAGGTCGAGCACCCGATCGAGCCAGCCGAAGTCATACCGCCCCTCGGCGGGCTCCAGGCGGGACCAGGAGAAGACGCCGACGGACACGAGGGTGACGCCGGCGCGGCGCATCAGCGCGACGTCCTCTGTCCAGACCTCCTCCGGCCACTGCTCCGGGTTGTAGTCCCCGCCGTAGCACAGGCCGTCGACGCCCTTGGGCCACCGCATCCGCCTCTCCCTTCTCTGGTTTCGTCTGAGACGCCCCACCGGTGGGAGAGATCCTGCCCCTCCGCTCAACGCGAAGTAGGACCGGGTGCGGCCCGCTCCCTGCCGGCCGGATGGCTCCGGCGGCTTCCTGGTGCGACGAGCCCGGACTCGCAGGCATGGACGACCAGTTGGGCGCGGTCACGAGCGCCCAGCTTGGCCATCGTCCTGCTGACGTGGGTCTTGACGGTGGCGTGGCTCGCTCGGACAGCAGGATGATCTGGGCTCTCCGCATGACCGCGGCGGGGGGGGGGGGGGGGCGGGCCCCCCCCCCCCCCCCCACCCCCCCCCCCCCCCCCCCCCCCCCCGCGCGCGCCCACA